>NZ_JAFLXD010000014.1:0-130417 GCF_019891415.1 Pseudomonas sp. SH10-3B
GCGGAGTGTCAGTCGCAAAATGTGGTGACTGACCCACCGATATCGGGAGCAAGCCCCCTCCCACATTTGGTGGCCTGGATTTGTGTAAAAACCGTGCTGTACTCAGTGCAGTGCCCAGACGGGCGCTGAAGTAAATCTGCAGGGAGCATTACTGATTTACTGATGGGTAGAGCGATCTATCAAGGACGTGTTGCATGTCTTTGTTCAAGCGTTCAGTCACAGAGGGGTTAGGTACGTTTTGGCTGGTGTTGGGCGGTTGCGGGAGTGCGGTGTTGGCCGCCGCGTTTCCCGCTGTCGGGATCGGATTGTTGGGCGTGGCCCTGGCGTTCGGGCTCACCGTGCTGACCATGGCGGTGGCTATCGGACATATCAGCGGTTGTCACCTCAACCCGGCGGTATCGGTGGGGCTGGTAGTGGGCGGAAGGTTTCCGGCCAGGGAGTTACCGGCGTACATCGTGGCCCAAGTCATCGGCGGGGTAGTCGCCGCCGCATTGTTGTACTTCATCGCGAGCGGCAAGCCGGGCTTTGAACTGGCCGGCGGGCTGGCCTCCAACGGCTATGGCGAGCATTCGCCGGGCGGCTATTCAATGGCAGCGGGGTTTGTCTGTGAACTGGTGATGACAGCCATGTTCGTGCTGATCATCCTCGGCGCCACCGACCACCGTGCCCCGAAGGGCCTCGCGCCCATCGCCATTGGCCTGGCCCTCACGTTGATCCACCTGATCTCCATCCCCGTGACCAACACCTCGGTCAACCCGGCCCGCAGTACCGGCCCGGCCTTGATCGTGGGCGGGTGGGCGATCCAGCAATTGTGGATGTTCTGGCTCGCGCCGATCCTCGGTGCGGTGGCGGGCGGTGTTGTCTATCGATGGCTGGGCAAGGAGGAGCCGGCCTGAGGCAAAGGGTCAGCCCTGCCGGTAAGGCAGGGCTGACCTCGCCTCTTCGGCATACGCCACAATCCCCACCCGCTCGCGCTCGAGGAAATCCTCCACGGCATTCTTCAACCCGGGATGGCGCAGGTAGTGCCACGACCGGGTGATCACCGGTTCAAACCCGCGAATCAATTTGTGCTCACCCTGGGCGCCGGCGTCGAAGCGTTGCAGGCCGTGGGCGATGGCGTAATCCATGCCCTGGTAGAAGCAGGTTTCGAAATGCAGCCGGTCAAACTCCGCCAGGCAACCCCAGTAACGGCCGTAGAAGCTGTCGCCCCCGATCAGGCTGAAAGCCATGGCCACCGGGCGTGTGCCTTGCTTGGCCAGCACCACACGGATCGCCTCGGGCATGCGTTCGGCGAGCAGGCTGAAAAATTCGCGGGTCAGGTAGGGTGTCTGGCGGCGGACCGCGTAGGTATTGGCGTAGCAGGCATAGACAAAATCCCACTGCGCCTCGCTCAGCTCGTGGCCTTGCAACCATTCGAAGTCGATGCCCTGCCCCGCCACTTGTTCGCGCTCCTTGCGCATCTGTTTGCGTTTGCGGGAACTGAGGGCGTCGAGGAAATCCTGGAAGTCACGGTAGCCGCGATTCTGCCAGTGAAACTGACAACCCAGGCGCTGCAACCAACCCGGTTGTTGGGCTAACGCCTCATCGGCCAAGCCGTCGGTGAAGTTGATATGCGCGCTGGAGAGCCCTTCGATTTCCAGGTAGCCCGGCAGGCTCTTCAGCAGTTCGAAACCATCATCGGCGCTGGCCGCCAACAGGCGCGGACCGCTGACCGGGCTGAACGGCACCGCTGTCAGCAGCTTGGGGTAGTAGTCGATACCTGCGCGCTCACAGGCATCGGCCCAACCATGATCGAACACGTACTCGCCGTAGGAATGCCATTTGCGATAACTGGGCAGTGCTGCCACCAGTCGCTCGCCCTCCCAGTGCAATAAATGCTCCGCTTGCCAGCCCGAATGCGGTCCGACGCTCGCGCTGTCTTCCAGCGCGCTCAGGAAGGCATGCCGCACGAACGGTTGGGCCTGCGGCACCAGGGCATCCCAGGTCTGCGGGGCTATTTCGGACAGGCTCAGCAGGCGTTGCAGCGGCATCGGCATCCTCACTACTTCAGGGCTTGAAAGCCTCGCGAGTATCGCTTATCGCCGGTCCGGGCACACCCCCAAATCGCCCGACAAGGCTCTAAATCAATAGTTCCATTCTTAAATAATTTGTCATGTAGATGACATCACTTAGCCACTGCGGCGTCATAAACGATCGTGATACTGACGCCTGTTTTTAGAGCGCCTGGTTCTAGCAGGTGGTTATTTTTCCGTCCGTCATCGGTCGGTTGTGTCCTGGATGGTTTGCCATCCCTCCTCACTTTCGGAGATTGATATGCGTCTTGCTTCCACTAAAACTGCGGCGGCCCTTTGCGGCGGCCTGTTACTGGCCCTGAGCGTTCCGGCCAGCGCTGCAGTCGACGCTAAATTGCTCGACATGCTCAAGGCCAACGGCCAGATCACCGCTTCGCAGTACACCGAACTGCAAAACGAGTTGGCCAAAGACCAGAAAGAACAGCAGATCGCACGGCAAGCTCAACAAGAGACCAACGAACAGATCGCGGCCACCGCGAAGAAAACCAATGAGCTGAGCAGCTTCGACCAGAAGCTGGCCTGGGCGGCCAAGACTCAGTTCAAGGGTGATGTGCGCATGCGCCACGAGACCATCAAGGTCGAAGGCGAAAATGGCGTTACCCGCGCCGGCGTCACCGGTCGTGACAAGGATCGCGAACGCATCCGCGCGCGCCTCGGCGCCTACACCGAAATCAACCCACAGGTGGACACCGGTATTCGTATCGCCACCGGCGGCGGCAGCGACGCGCGCTCCACCAACCAGGACCTGGACGGCTACTTCGATAAAAAATCGATCTGGCTGGACCTCGGCTACATCGACTACCACCCCGACCAGATCAAAAACCTGCACATCATTGGCGGTAAAATGCTGCAGCCATGGGTCAACATGGGCGATGTGATCTGGGATAGCGACATCAACCCGGAAGGCCTGGCAGTCACCTACAAGTACCCACTGGGCGGCAGCGCCGAGCTGTTCGGCAGCCTGGGTAACTACAACCTCAAGGACAACGTGGACGGTGACGGCGTGCAGTACCGCCACGACCTGCGCCTGACCACCGGCCAGTTGGGGACCCGTTTCTCGCTGACCGACAACCTGAAAATGACCCTGGGCGGCAGCGTCTACGCCTACCAGAACGATGAAGACAGCCGTGCCTCCGGTACCAGCACCCCGAACGTGCTGGCCACCAACGGCAACACCCCTAACGGCGAGTTCCGCCTGTATGAAGGCTTCGGTCAAGTCGATATCGGCGGCCTGGCGGTTCCCCTGTCGTTCTACGGCCAGTACGTGAAAAACAACGACGCTGTCGACGATGCGGACACTGCCTGGTTGTTGGGTGCCAAATCCAAGGTG
This sequence comes from Pseudomonas sp. SH10-3B, assembly GCF_019891415.1. Taxonomy (NCBI): domain Bacteria; kingdom Pseudomonadati; phylum Pseudomonadota; class Gammaproteobacteria; order Pseudomonadales; family Pseudomonadaceae; genus Pseudomonas; species Pseudomonas sp. SH10-3B. The sequence continues at coordinate 3,403 of NZ_JAFLXD010000014.1, forward strand.
TTCGGTTTCAACCTGGATTACAACTATCGCGACGTGCAGAAAAACGCCGTGGTGGGTGCCTTCACGGATTCGGACTTCGGTGGCGGCTTCACCGGTTCCCGTGGTCACAAGTTCAAGGTTGGCTATGACATCGACAAGAACTTCGCCGTCGGCGCCACCTACTTCCTGACCAAGACCGACACCTACAGCCGCACGCTCGTGGACGGTAGCGCCAAAGCCAACACCTTCCAGCTGGATGCAGAAGCCAAGTTCTAAAGAGACGTGTTCAAAACCTCGGGCAAGGACGCCCGAGGTGGCTGCAACAGTCTCGCCTGGGTGGATCGATCCCCATCATCCGTCCGATTCATCCACGCGAGCCTGCTTATTCCCCGCCGTTCTGATCCTTGAGCCGCTCGGCAACCAGTCGCTGCGCCAAGGCATCCACATCCTTTACCGGGTCGTCCGGCAAAATCCGCAACGTCGCCTGCATCAGGCGCATCTGGCGGATAAACCGTCGGCAGTTCGGGCAGAACATCAAGTGATGACGCACCAGCAGACGCTCGCGAAAGGTCAATTGCCCATCGAGATAGTCACTGGAACGTGCCACTTGTTCTTTACAGGTCAACATTCGCCCGTTTCCTCAAAATGCTCCACCGTGGCGAAGACTTTAAGCCGTGCTCGATGCAACAGCACTCGGACATTGGAGAGAGAGAGCGCCAGAAGATTACAGATCTCCTCCAGCTCCAGACCCTGGCGTTCACGCAGCACCAGCACACTGCTTTGCAGTTCAGACAGACTCAGCAGCGTATGTTCCAGGCAGTTGCGCAGCTCATCCTCGGTCAGCAGGGCTTCCGGGGTGTCCTGATGCCAGGCATACGGGGCGACGGCCCAGTGGCCATCATCGGGGGTGAAACGGTCATCGCCGATGGTGCCGTGGGGCGAAGGCAAATCGTCGAGCAGCACTTCCCGACGATTCTGTTTGTAGCGCCCCTTGGCGGCGTTGGCAGTGATGGTCAGCAGCCAGGTCTTGAGGCTGGAACGCCCTTCGAATTTGGCCAGGTTGCGCACCACCGACAGCCAGGCGTCCTGCACCACTTCGTCGGCATGGCGCTGGCCAGCGATGGCATACGCCACCGCCCGCATTGCGCTTTGATACGTGGTGACCAGTTCCTTGTAGGCCCGTTGCTCGCCCTTGAGCAGTCGCTCAAGCAGGTGCGCGTCGTCCGCTGCTGCCATTCAAGACCTCGATTGTCTTAACGCTTGCGCAGGATCACGCTACCGATCGAATAGCCTGCGCCAAACGAACTGAGTACCGCGACGGCGCCCTTGGGCAGATCGTCCTGGTAGGTGTGGAACGCAATCACCGAACCTGCCGAGCTGGTGTTGGCGTAAGTATCGAGGATCACCGGTGCTTCTTCTACCGTGGCTTCGCGGCCCAGCAGCTTCTTCACAATCAGGTGGTTCATGCTCAGGTTGGCCTGGTGCAGCCAGAAACGCTTCACATCGGCCACGTTCAACTGGTTCTCTTCCAGGTGCACGCCGATCAGCTCGGCGACCATCGGGCACACGTCGCGAAAGACCTTGCGGCCTTCCTGCACGAACAGCTTGTCGGGCGCACCGATGCCCTCTTCCGCAGCGCGGTTGAGGAAGCCGAAGTTGTTGCGGATGTTATTGGAGAACTTGGTCAGCAGCTTGGTGCTCACCACGTCGAACTGATGCTCGGAGGTCGCCAGGTCGGCGCGTTCGAGGATCACGGCAGTGGCGGCGTCGCCGAAGATAAAGTGACTGTCGCGGTCGCGGAAGTTCAAGTGGCCGGTACAGACTTCCGGGTTGACCATCAGGATCGCCCGGGCCTGGCCCAGCTGGATGCTGTTGGCGGCATTCTGGATGCCGAAGGTCGCCGAGGAACACGCCACGTTCATGTCGAAACCGAAGCCTGCGATGCCCAGGGCTTCCTGGACTTCGATGGCGATGGCCGGGTAGGCACGTTGCAGGTTGGAACAGGCGACGATCACACCGTCGATGTCGGCGGCGGTCTTGCCGGCGCGCTGCAGGGCCTGTTCGGCGGCGCCGATGGCCATCTGGCAGAGTACCGACCACTCGTCGTTGCTGCGTTCCGGCAGGCGTGGGGCCATGCGCTGCGGGTCCAGGATGCCTTGTTTGTCCATCACAAAGCGGCTCTTGATGCCCGACGCCTTTTCGATGAACGCGGCGCTCGACTCCGTCAGCGCCTGCACCTCACCGCGCTCGATGGCGGCGGCGTTATCGCTGTTGAACTGTTGCACGTAGGCGTTGAAAGACTGCACCAGTTCTTCGTTGGTGATGCTGTTGGCAGGGGTGTAAAGGCCAGTGCCGCTGATGACGACGTTATGCACGATCGTTCCTCTAAATCTGTCAGGCAGATGATATTGGTACCGTCGTACCAAACCGTAAGTAGTTTTATTCCGCCCAGCGGACATCAAACTGGCAACGCTTTATTCCATCGCGCCGCAGACTTTTGCGACGATCCCGGCATTTATAGCGGCGAAGTTTGCCACAAACCCAGGGATTTGGCGCCATATGCCACTGTTCAAAGCTCACTGATTACTAATGTGGGAGAGGGCTTGCCCCCGATAGCGGTGTACCAGACACAGGTTCTGTCACTGACACATCGCTATCGGGGGCAAGCCCCCTCCCACATTTGGACCTGTCTGGTCTGGATAACCGAGAAAGGGATCAGGCCTCGACCAGGCTCCACTGCTTGCTCAAGCGTTTGTCGGAAATCGGCACCTTGGTGCCCAACTGCTGGGCAAACAACGACACCCGATATTCCTCCAACCACCAGCGATAGAGCTCCAACTGCGGATCGCGCTTGCCTTCCTGGGCGTGCTTGTTCAGGCGGTTCTGATACTGCGCCCACAGCCCGCCCAGCTCGCTGCTCCACACTCGATCCTTTTGCACCTGGCTTGGCAGTTTCTCCAGGCGCAATTCGATGGCCTTGAGAAAGCGCGGCAATTCCTTGAACCACTGCGCTGGGGTTTCGCGCACAAAACCTTGGTACACCAGGTTGCTCAGTTGCTGCTTGATGTCGTTCAGGGCCACGGCCTGGGCCAGGTCGATCTTGCCTTTGAAGCGCTTTTGCAGGCCGTGCCAGAGTTTCAGCACCTCCAGGGTCTGGCGCGCCAGGCGTTCGGCGTGTTCGGTCCAGCTGCCACGCTTGCGTTCAGCCAGCGCCGCCAAACCGGCACCGTCACGCGGCAAACTGGTTTCGCCGTCCAGCACGCAGGTGTCGAGGCTGGCCAGCAGGATGTCTTCCACCAACGCATCAATACGCCCCAGTTCGCGGTACATCAGGCCCAGTTCAGTGAGGCCGGGTAATTTGCCGCGCAGGAATTTGGCCGGTTCGGCCAATTGCTGCATCAGCAGGCGCTGCAACGCACGGCGGTGCTGGAACTCAGCCTCGGCAGCGGTGGAAAAACGTCCCTCTTTTACAGTGCCGTTTTCTTCCACCAGCGCCGGGTAAACCGTCATCGACAGCCCGGCGATCTTCTGCTGGGTTTTCTCAGCCACCGCCGCGAACACCTTGGCCTCCACCGGCTGCTGGCTTTTCGCAGTTTGCGGCACGGCCAACGCGGCCTGGCTGGCTTCGGCAAACCGCGCAGTCAACTCGGCCAGGTCGCGGCCTTCGCCGAGGAACTTGCCCTGGCCGTCGACCACTTCCAGGTTCATCTTCAGATGGTTTTCCACCTGTTGCGCGGCTTCGGCCCAGGCCTCATCGCTGACCCGCGCCCCGGTCATGCGCAGCAACTCGCGCCCCAATGCCTGGGGCAGCGAGCCCTGGGCAAACTCGATACGCTGCAGCGCGGCCTTGACGAAGTCCGGCACCGGCACGAAATTCTTGCGCAGGGCCTTGGGCAGGTTGCGCACCAGGGCGATGCATTTGGCTTCGATCACCCCCGGTACCAGCCATTCCAGGCGCTCCGGCGGCAGGGCCGGCAACAGCGGCGCGGGCACACGAAGGGTCACGCCATCGCGCGGGTGGTTGGGTTCGAAGTGGTAACTCAGGGCCAGCTCCAGATCGCCCAGGTGCAGGGTGTCCGGGTAGTGCGTGGCGGTGACCTCGCTGGCCTCGCGGGCCAGTACGTCTTCCTCGCGCATGATCAGCAACTGCGGATCTTTCTGGCTGTTGACCTTGTACCAGCTGTCAAAGGTGGCGGTCTGGTGGATCTCTGCCGGTAACCGTGCGTCGTAGAAGGCGTACAGGGTCTCCTCGTCGGCCAGGATGTCGCGGCGGCGCGCCTTGGCTTCCAGCTCGTCGAGCTGCTCCAGCAGTTGCTGGTTGGCCGTCAGGCACTTGGCGCGGGACTGGATCTCGCCACGCACCAGGCCTTCGCGAATAAACAACTCACGCGACACCACCGGGTCAATCGGCCCGTAATGCACCGGCCGGCGCCCGACCACGATCAGCCCGAACAGGGTGATCTGCTCAAACGCCACCACCTGGCCGCGCTTCTTCTCCCAATGCGGTTCGAAGTGGTTTTTCTTGATCAGGTGCCCGGCCAGCGGCTCGATCCAGTCCGCGTCGATCTTGGCCACCATGCGCGCGTACAGCTTGGTGGTTTCCACCAGTTCGGCGGTCATCAGCCATTGCGGGCGTTTCTTGCCGATCCCCGAGGACGGGTGAATCCAGAAGCGTCGCTGACGCGCGCCGAGGTAATCGCCGTCCTCGGTCTTCTGGCCGATCTGGCTGAGCAGTCCCGATAGCACGGCCTTGTGCAATTTCGGGAAGTCCGCCGGCTCTTTGTTGATCGTGAGCTGCATATCGCGACAGATCAGGCTCAACTGGCGATGGGAGTCGCGCCACTCGCGCAGGCGCAGGTAGTTGAGGAAGTTCTTGCGGCACCAGTTACGCAACGGGCTGGCGGTCAGTTCCTGGCGCTGTTCTTCAAAGCCGCGCCACAGGTTGACCAAGCCGGCGAAATCCGAGTCCGGGTCCTTCCACTGTGCGTGGGCCTGGTCGGCGGCCTGTTGGCGCTCCGGTGGGCGCTCGCGCGGGTCCTGGATCGACATGGCGCTGGCAACGATCAGCACTTCCTGCAAGCTGCCGAGCTTGGCGGCTTCCAGCAACATGCGCCCCATGCGCGGGTCCACCGGCAGACGCGCCAACTGGCGGCCCAGGGGAGTCAGTTGGCTGTTGCGGTCTACCGCCGAGAGTTCCTGCAGCAGGTTGAACCCGTCGCTGATGGCCTTGCCATCAGGCGGTTCGATAAACGGGAAGTCGGTGATTTCGCCGAGGCGCAGGTGCAGCATCTGCAGGATGACGGCGGCGAGGTTGGTGCGCAGGATTTCCGGATCGGTAAATTCCGGGCGCCCGATAAAGTCTTCTTCGCTGTACAGGCGAATGCAGATCCCCGGCTCAACCCGGCCACAACGGCCTTTACGCTGGTTGGCACTGGCCTGGGAAATCGCTTCGATCGGCAGGCGCTGCACCTTGGCGCGATAACTGTAGCGGCTGATGCGTGCGGTGCCGCTGTCGATCACATAGCGGATACCCGGCACAGTCAGCGAGGTTTCCGCGACGTTGGTCGCCAGTACCACGCGACGGCCCGGGTGAGATTGGAAAATCCGCTGCTGCTCGGCCGGCGACAGGCGTGCATACAGTGGCAGGATCTCGGTGTGCTTGAGCTGGGCCTTGCGCAGCATCTCGGCCGCGTCGCGAATCTCGCGCTCACCGGGCAGAAACACCAGTACATCGCCGGGGCTGCGCCGTTCGCTGCGCTCATAAGCGGCGATTTCATCGAGGGTGGCGAGGATCGCCTGGTCGACGGTCAAGTCGTCCTCGACGCGGTTGCCCTCCTCGTCCTGCTCCAGGGTCAGCGGGCGATACCAGGTATCCACCGGGAACGTGCGGCCCGAGACTTCGACAATCGGTGCATCGTCGAAGTGCTTGGAAAAACGCTCCAGGTCGATGGTCGCCGAGGTGATGATGACTTTCAGGTCGGGGCGACGCGGCAGCAAGGTCTTCAGGTAACCGAGCAGGAAGTCAATGTTCAGGCTGCGTTCGTGGGCTTCGTCGACGATGATCGTGTCGTAGCGTTCCAGATAGCGGTCATTCTGGGTTTCCGCCAGCAGGATACCGTCAGTCATCAGCTTGATCAGGGTGTTGGAATCGCTTTGGTCCTCGAAGCGCACCTGATAGCCGACCAACGCGCCCAGGGGCGTGGCCAACTCTTCGGCGACGCGGCTGGCAACACTGCGCGCCGCAATCCGGCGCGGCTGGGTATGACCGATCAGGCCGTATTGGCCGCGACCGATTTCCAGGCAGATCTTCGGCAACTGGGTGGTCTTACCCGAGCCAGTCTCACCGGCAATGATCAGCACCTGATGCTTGAGCAGCGCCTCCTTGATCTCATCGCGCTTGGCGGCGATCGGCAGGCTGTCGTCGTAACGAATCACCGGCAGGCTGGCGCGCCGCGCCGTGACCTGGGCACAGGACGCCTGCATGCGCGTGACCCACTGCGCCAACTTTTCCTCGTCGGGCTTCTTGCGCAGCTCAAGCAACTGGCGCCGCAAGCGGTGGCGGTCGGCGAGCATGGCGTGGTCGAGGTTTTTCAGCAGTTGGTCGAGAACGGGCGCTTGGTCAGTCATCAGGTACGCAAAGGTCTTTTAGTGAGGCAGGTAAGCCTGCGGTGACGAAATCGTAGGCGGCAATTGTCGCAGATTTCAGTCCCTGCGAACGAGGCAACCCGTTTGATCACCGGAAAACCCCTGGACTCTCGGTGCAACGGTCGGTTGGAAGACGCCTGGAATACCCCCACCTCACAGGCCACCTCCACTTTTCACACGGGACTCACCGAAGCAACTGAATGGCTGCCCATGAGTCGCCGCAGTCTACTGTGCCGGCGTGCAATACGCGTTGTTGGTATCCACTGAACACTCAACTCATCCTGGAAAACCCTCATGCCCATCTCACCGACTTCATCCCTGCCCATCACCACCTGGGAAGCCCACACCACCAGCACGTACGGCGACATCCCGCGTGCTGCAACGCCGGTGTCTGACACCGAACGGGACCTCGCGCCGGAGCGCCGCTATCGTGCTGCTGAGGACTACTTCAATGAGGTAGACCGATATGCCGAAGATACGCATCCGGACTCAGTCAGGCTGCTTGAAGCACGACTGCCTCATTCCTTGCCTCCGACCTACTGGCAGGCCATGGGCAAAGACAGCCCCCTGCCTGAGCATGTCGAGGACGGCGGGCTGCCACCCATCAACGAACAGGCTGTGGGTGCCTATGAATACCCTGACGAGGAGGGGCTGATGTTTGATCCAGCGCTTTCCGGCAGAGCACTGGCGCAAGCCTTGAAGCATGTGCGGCGTCTCGACGACCTGCTCAAGAACACCGAACAACTGGGCACGCTGTTGCGCGCGCGTGATGGGCAGGGTGGAACGTCTATTGATGTAGATACAGTCGCCTCACTGGGCCAGAAAATACATAGCCTCAGGTCTGACTGGGCCAGTGGCAAGTTTGCAGGCAGTTCCCGAGGGCTCAGCCATTTGGCCAATAACTTCGTACCCGTTTATCGAGCACAGCGGGAAACCGACTTGAAAGACTCGATCGCAGAACTGTGGACCGTCGCGAAAAAGGATTACCGAGAAGAATATCTAACCGACCGGAATGCAGATCAGACCCTGGTAGAGATTCTATTCATGGTCGAAGGCTTGAAAAAAGCTGAGATTTAAAGCCGGCCCACACGGCACGATTTTTTATCGACGCACATGACTAACGCCAAAACGAGAGCGGCCACCCTATGCAAACAAGCCTTGTAAGTCACCGTTACGTGCCAATCCCTGTCCACACCGCCCCCCTGCCAGAGCCCAATGAAATACCCAGGAAAAACAAACTTTCAAAAGCCTTCGCCAACATCAAAAAAGCCTTCAAACACCCGAAGCACAGCGAACCCATCGCCCCTTTTCTGTTCGCCAATGCCCAACCTGCGCCGCTCGAAGCGGGCCCTGCACCGACCATCATCCTGCCCTCACCTACACCGCTCTTGCCACTGGATGACGCAATCCAGGGCATTGACCGTCAGCTCGCCAGCATGCGCATGGCGAGGACTGACCACGTGATTGCGACATACGACCGCAAACTCGCAGCTTTTTATGGGAAGAGCATTGATGACACACAAGAAAACGCCGCTTCGATACAGGAGATTCAAACCTGGATCAAGGAACGCAACACCTATGCGTCTTTCAGGAATCTCTACGCACAGGGAAAGGTCCCCCACCCAACACACAACCTTCACGGTCCCGCAAACGAACGCGCGCAAAAGCACATAAACCGTCTCGACGACACAGCGTCAGCGCTCAACGACGCCATGTCCTCCATCCTGCAGAAAAGCGCAGGACGAGTACCCACTGCCGAGCTGGAAAACAGCTACCTCGGCGCCCACAAGGCACTGGGTGAACACCGCAACGCCTGGCTCACCGGCGAACTGGATGAAAGCTCGAAAACCAGCCTGAAAGTCCTCGCACTGACTGACCGCCTTAAGTCACGTGGCATACCTGTACCGAACTCGTCAGCCATGCAGTCCAGTCAATTCAGAAAGCAACTTGAACAGAACGTAACGAATGAGAGGCTCAAGTTCGATCATCAGCCAACGCTGTTTACCGCCGACAGCGCTGCCGCTCAGGATGCCTGGAGTTCTGACCCCTTCAACAAATTGGATAGCAGCTCCCCTCCCGCCGCAACAGGCGCACAGTTCAGCATCACCCACTCTCCCATCACTACCAAGGTGAGCAAAAATCAGGCAGAGCGTATTCAACGCCATGTGGCCGCGCTGGAAAAAGAGATCGCGCAGATCGATGGACGACTGGAAGGTCTTGCCAACGGCCGCCCAGATCCATTGCAACCGGAACAACTGCAATTCATCAGGAACGCCATCAGCCAATTGCGCAATAGCTGGGCGGCGGGCGAACTGACGCTCAGCAGCAGCATTGGGAAGGTGTTGAACGGAAACATCCACGACCTGCGGCGCAGGGAATTGGAACAGGCAGTCATCCTGGCAAAAGCGCTCGACTCAACGGCCACTGAGCCGGTAGCCATCAATCCTGCGCTCGACGGTTCAGCGTTGGCGATGACCCAAAGCAACGTGCAGCGATACGACGAAGCACTCGCTGAATTCGATCGCGCCCTATATAAGGCTCAACACTCCGGGATAGAAGGCGTGAGACTGTCACGGAACGCCTTTGAAGGCCGCGAAGCCGTGATGAAACTGCGCAACGCCTGGGCCAACGGTGAGCTTTTTGACGCCCCGCCAGGCGCCAAACCAAAACGCCCTTCAGCCGATGAACGACGTAGGGAACTTGAGCTACAAGTGACACTAAAAGCACTGATCCTGCTTGAGGTTAAACTGCCCAGACCCTCTGCCTTAAAGACTAACCACGAGGTGCTGGAAGGAGCCAAATTTTGCAACAAGAGCAAGATAATCAAGGACATCAACTATGATCTGACCTGCGCCTTCGAGAAAATGGACCCTACATTCAAGTCCCCGGCCACCAGCCAAGCTGCTCTCGCCCCCGAGGGCTGACCCACGACTATGCGTCATCCAGCGTTTTGCGCCGATACGGGAAGACATCAATAACCTTACCGGCGCGAATCGCCTCCTGCAGGCCTTTCCAATAATCAGCGTTGTACAACTCGCCATGCAGCTCAGCGAAAAGTTTGCGCTGGCCGGCATCGGCAAACAGGAACGGCGGAAACTCTTCCGGGAACACATCCAGTGGGCCGATGGAGTACCAGGGCTCGGACGCCATTTCATCCTCGGGCGTGCGCGGCGCGGGGATATGGCGAAAGTTGGCCTCGGTGAGAAAACAGATTTCGTCGTAGTCATAGAACACCACACGGCCATGGCGGGTGACGCCGAAGTTCTTCAGCAGCATGTCGCCTGGGAAGATATTCGCCGCCGCCAGTTGCTTGATCGCCAGGCCGTAGTCTTCCAGGGCTTCGCGCACCTGGGCGGGGTTGGCGTTTTCCAGGTAGAGGTTGAGCGGGGTCATGCGCCGTTCGGTCCAGCAGTGGCGAATCAGCACGGTTTCGCCTTCCACTTCGACCGTGCCGGCCGCGACTTCAAGCAATTCAGCCAGGCACTCCGGCTCGAACTTGCTCAGGGGGAAACGGAAGTCGGCGAACTCCTGGGTATCGGCCATGCGCCCCACGCGGTCGACGCTTTTGACCAGGCGATACTTCTCGATCACCGTGGCGCGATTGACGTTTTTCGACGGTGAAAACCGGTCCTTGATGATCTTGAACACGGTGTTGAAACCCGGCAGCGTGAACACGCTCATGACCATGCCACGCACGCCGGGGGCCATGATGAATTGATCGTCAGTGGTGGCCAGGTGGTTGATCAGCGCACGGTAGAACTCCGATTTGCCGTGCTTGTAAAAGCCGATGGACGTGTACAACTCGGCAATATGCTTGCCTGGCAGGATGCGTTTGAGAAAGCCGATGAATTCCGCCGGCACCGGCACGTCGACCATGAAGTAGGAACGGGTGAACGAAAAGATGATCGACACCTCGGCTTCATCGGTGATCAGCGCATCGACCTGGATGCCCTGCCCTTCGCGGTGCAGCAAAGGGATCACCAGGGGCCATTGTTCGTCGCGGGTGAAGATGCGCCCTACGAGATAGGCGCCTTTATTGCGGTAGAGCACCGAGGAAAACAGCTCGACCTTGAGGTCCGGGTCCTTGCACACCCAGTCCGGCAGGTTTTCGCGCAGTTGTACTTCGAGGCGGCGCAGGTCGGCAGGCAGGTCGGCGTAGGGCTCGCTGAAACCATAGTCTGCAAAAATCTGCGTGAGCATCTCGGGAATCTGGCCGACAGGCGCATAGGTGCGGGTTTGTGCCGCCCGCGCCCGGCGCAGGCTTGGCCGAGTGGTGTGGATAAACATGCAGCCGTCGCTGATCAGGTCATGGCTGAACAGGCCGCAGAAGATCGAGTTGTACCAGGTCTCGGACAACTCATCGTCGAAACGCAGGTCGATCAGGCCGATGTAGGCGCTTTTCACCAAGGGCCAAAGGTCGATATCCAGCAGATCAGCCTCATCGAAACGGGAGCGCAGGCCCCTGATCACCTCGACGACCTTCTCTTCATACAGATTGATCCGCGCCGCCGACGCCGCCTGGCCCTGCTGCCACTGGGCCTTTTCGAAGCGCTCGCGAGCGCCATCGGTGATCTGGCGGAAGTGCTCTCGGTAATCGTCGAAGCCGTCGAGGATCGTGCGGGCAATAGCGACGGCAGGCGTGGATTGCGACATGCGGGAAACCTCGAACGGGCATCTGGAAGCCCTGAGCTTAGCCAGTGTACGAAGGCAGGAGAAGGGTCATTTTTTGCACTGCGTTGTACAACTTTGTTCATTCCGTACATTTATTTTCAATTTTTTAATTCGACCATACGGTCAATAAACGCACCAAAAAGTCGCACCGTGTTTGATCTACACGCCTTTAGTACCGTGGCCTGGGACATAGAAGCGCGAAAGCTGCCAGCCAGCACGGACACGCACGCTCCGCGGGGCTTTGCATCCAGCTAAGGGAAACCCCGATTACTACCTTGATGGCACTTTGATATACAGCGCGCCCTCTCCCACCCTAACAAGGTCCGAAGACCGATCCGGGAGCAGGTTCTAATCGCCCAAGGAGCATTGAGATGTCATTGAGGAATATGGGGATCGGTCTGCGTGCCAGTCTGAGTTTTGGGGTTTTGGCCAGCTTGCTGGTGATTGTGGGAATGTTTGGCCTGGGCCAGATGGCCAAGCTGCGCGAAAGCGCGTTGGTCATTGAACAGTCATGGATGCCGAGCATCGAGAATATCCACGACAGTGCGGCCTTGGTGGCCACTGTCCGCCTGGAATCCCTGCGCCTGGTGAGCACCGACGAATCTCGCGTGCGTGACACCAGCAGAGGCCTGATCACCCGCACCAGCAGCGAACTGCAAGCCCTGCTCGATCGTCATGAAACCTTGCTGAGCAATGACGAAGAGCGCGAACTGCTGAAAACGCTCAAGGCCAATGTCGCGACGTACCTGGCCATCGTCGGGCAGATGGTCGCGTTGGTGGACAAGGATCAACAGCAAGACGCGCTCGACCTGCTCGTCAGCCGCCTCGCCCCCCAGGGCACGATCCTGAGTCAGAGCCTGGAAAACCTGATCGTCTTTAACCAGAACGGCGTCGAAGCGGCGGCAGATTCGGCCGCACAGATGTATTCGAGCGCACAGTGGATTGTCGGCCTGATTATCGCCGTCGCACTGATCGCCACCTTGCTACTGGCCTGGCTGCTGACCCGCAGCATCACCACCCCCATCGGCCAGGCCCTGCGTGTAGCGCGCACCATCGCCAGCGGCGACTTGAGCCAGCCGATTGTCGTCAGTGGCACTGATGAGCCGGCCCAATTGCTCAGCGCCCTGGCCACCATGCAGACGCAGTTGCAGACCACCATCCGGGGTATCAGCGAATCGGCGCAGCAACTGGCTTCCGCCGCCGAAGAGATGAGCTCGGTGATGGAACAGAGCACCCGTGGCCTGCAGGCGCAGAACGATGAAATCGAACAGGCTGCCACCGCCGTGACCGAGATGAGCGCAGCGGTGGACGAAGTGGCGGGCAATGCGGTGTCCAGCGCCGAGGCGTCCCAGGCCTCCGATGAAGACAGCAAGCACGGTCACTACCAGATCAGCGAAACCATCAGCTCGATCCAGAACCTGGTGGACGAAGTGCTCGGCGCCTCGAACAAGGCCGAAGGCTTGGCCGTGCAAGCGCAGGACATCAGCAAGGTGCTGGAAGTGATCCGTGGCATTGCCGGGCAAACCAACCTGCTGGCGCTCAATGCGGCGATTGAAGCCGCCCGCGCCGGTGAAGCCGGGCGTGGTTTTGCGGTGGTGGCCGACGAGGTGCGTTCGCTCGCGCAACGCACCCAGGACTCCACCGAAGAAATCGAGCAAATGATCACCGGCATCCAGCAAGGCACCCTGGATACGGTCACCGCCTTGAACAGCAGCGCCGAGCACGCCGGCCAGACCCTGCAACGGGCCAACAGCGCCGGCACTGCCCTGGAGAAAATCACCGCCGCCATCTCGCAGATCAGCCAACGCAACCTGGTGATCGCCAGCGCCGCCGAACAGCAGGCATTGGTGGCGCGGGAAGTCGATCGCAGCCTGGTGAATATCCGTGACCTGTCCACCCAGACCGCCGCAGGCGCCACCCAGACCTCGGCCGCCAGCCAGGAGTTGTCGCGCCTGGCGGTGGACCTCAACGGTTTGGTGACGCGGTTTGTCGTGTAATCATTGAGAGTGTCATGCAACACTCGCCGCCTTATCGATGTAGGAGCGTTGCGTGAGACCTGTCGACACCCTTTACCTGCTGGGGCTCGCCGCCATTTGGGGCGCGAGTTTCCTGTTCATGCGCATCATCGCGCCGGAGATCGGCACGCTGCCGACCGCGTTTTTCCGCGTGTCGATTGCCGCCGCCGGCTTGCTGGTGATGCTGGCGGTGATGCGGGTGAGCTGGAATTTCCAGGGCAAGTTCAAGACCGTGCTGTTGCTGGGCGTGATCAACTCCGGGATCCCCGCGACCATGTATTCGGTGGCGGCCCAGGTGCTGCCGGCGGGTTACTCGGCGATTTTCAACGCCACCACGCCGTTGATGGGGGTGTTGATTGGCGGGCTGTTTTTCCACGAACGCCTCACCCCGTCGAAAATCGCCGGGGTGTGCCTGGGCCTGTTCGGCGTGGGCGTGTTGACCCGCGCCGGGCCGGTCGCGTTCGACCTGGAACTGTTGATGGGAGCATTGGCCTGCCTGCTGGCCACCACCTGTTATGGCTTTGCCGGTTTCCTCGCCAGGCGTTGGCTGGACCAGCGGGGGGGCCTCGACAGCCGCCTATCCGCCCTGGGCAGCATGCTCGGTGCCACGCTGTTCCTGCTGCCCTTCTTCGCCTACAACGCCGCGCTCCATCCGCCGGCCAGTTGGGGTGGGTGGTCGGTGTGGTTGTCGCTGCTGGGCTTAGGGTTGGTGTGTACGGCGTTTGCCTACGTGCTGTACTTCCGCCTGCTCACGGCCATCGGGCCGGTGCGGTCGATGACCACCACTTTTTTGATACCGCCGTTTGGGGTGTTGTGGGGGGCGTTGCTGCTGGATGAACCGTTATCGATGGCGCATGTGTATGGCGGGGTATTGATTGCGGGGGCATTGTGGCTGGTGCTGCGGCCGGGGAAACTCGCCAAGGCGCTGTAGACAGGTTTCATGCGAGCACACTGGGACGGTCGCTATAATCGCGGGCTGATTTTTCCAAGGACTCCCCCATGATCTCATTGCCCTGGCTGTACCTGGTGCTCCTTTCCATAGGCTATGCAATGGCCCTGGCCTACGGACAACTGGGCGTGCTGGCGGCAGTGTCCGTCGCCCTGCTGCTGGTCGCCGGGTACGCCGTACGCCAGCAACGCACGCCGTGGGCGCGTTACCTCGGGCACGGGCTGTTTATCGTCTTGGCCCTGAGCCTGGCGATGCACTGGTTGCCAGGGTTCTATAACGGACGCGGCATTGACCCGCAGCGCTTTACCCCCGATGCCGTGCCCTTCTCGATGTACCTGAACCAGGACAAGCCATTGATCGGCTTCTGGTTGCTGCTGGCCTGCCCCTGGATCGTGGCGCGGCGCTCGTGGCGTGTGTCGATCTGCGTCACCGCGCTGGCCTTGACCCTCACCGCCATCGCGGCCTTGGGCGGTGCCGTCCTGCTGGGCGTGATCAGTTGGGCACCGAAATGGCCGGACCCGGCCTGGCTGTGGGTGCTCAACAACCTGTTGCTGGTGACCCTGGTGGAAGAAGCCCTGTTCCGTGGCTACATTCAAGGCGGCCTACACCTGCGCTTCAAACACCTGCCCTATGGCGAAAACCTCGCGCTGCTGCTGGCGTCATTGTTGTTCGGGCTGGTGCATCTCGGCGCGGGCTGGCATTGGGTCCTGCTGGCCAGCATCGCCGGGGTCGGGTATGGCCTGGCTTATCGGTTTGGCGGGTTGGGTGCGGCGATTGCCACGCACTTTGGTTTGAATCTGCTTCACTTCGGGTTGTTTACCTATCCGATGCTCGCGGGTTGATAGCCCTTCGATGAAGGAGCAACCCGCCGATTGTTGCAAAAATAAGTTAAATAAACCCCCGTTACCGCCGATACCCAATGAAAGCCTTGCGGATTGAACAATCATGCGTAATAACCAACCCGTTACCCAGCGCGAACGTACCTTCCCCGCTCAGCAACGGTTGATCTCCACCACAGATGCCAAAGGCGTGATCACCTACTGCAACGACGCGTTCGTCGAAATCAGTGGGTTCTCGCGCGACGAACTGGTGCGTGCCCCGCACAACCTGGTCCGTCACCCGGACGTGCCAGCGGCCGTGTTCGGGCATATGTGGTCAACGCTCAAACAAGGCTTGCCATGGATGGGCATCGTTAAGAACCGCTGCAAGACGGGCGATCACTACTGGGTTAACGCCTATGTGACGCCGGTCTTCGAAGGCAATCAGGTGGTCGGCTACGAATCGGTGCGCATCAAGCCCACCGCCGAGCAGATCCGCCGTGCCGAAGCGCTCTACCAACGCATCAACCAGGGCAAGTCGGCCGTTCCCCAGCGGGACAAGTGGTTACCGGTGTTGCAGGACTGGCTGCCGTTCATCCTGATCAGCCAGTTGAGTTTCATGATCGGTGTGTCGCTCAACTCCCACTGGGGCTTTGCCCTGGCGGCGGGTTTGTCGGTGCCATTGGGGCTGCTGGGCCTGAGCTGGCAACAGCGCGGCCTCAAGCGCTTGCTGCGTCTGGCCGAACAGACCACGTCCGACCCGTTGATCGCGCAGATGTACACCGACAGCCGTGGCGCCCAGGCGCGCCTGGAGATGTCGATCCTCAGCCAGGAGGCACGTCTGAAGACCTGCCTGACGCGCCTGCAGGACACTGCCGAGCACCTCAACGACCAGGCGGCCCAGTCCAATACCCTGGCGCATAACAGCTCCAGCGGCCTGGAACGCCAGCGCGTGGAAACCGAGCAGGTGGCCACCGCGGTCAACCAGATGGCCGCGACCACCCAGGAAGTGGCCAGCCATGTGCAGCGCACTGCCGACGCTACCCAGGAGGCCAATCGCCTGACCGGTCGCGGTCGCGATATCGCCGGGGAAACCCGCGAGGCAATTCAGCGTCTGTCGGTGGCCGTGGGCGAAACCGGCGTGACCGTCACCCAACTGGCCAAGGACAGCGACGAGATCGGCGGCGTCGTCGACGTGATCAAAGGCATTGCCGACCAGACCAACCTGCTGGCGCTCAACGCTGCCATTGAAGCGGCGCGTGCCGGGGAGATGGGCCGTGGGTTTGCGGTGGTCGCCGATGAAGTCCGCCAACTGGCGCAGCGCACCGCTGAGTCGACCGGGCAGATCCATGCCCTGATCGCCAAGCTGCAGCAAACCGCTGCCGCCGCCGTGCAGACCATGGACGCCGGGCATCGCCAGGCCGAAGAGGGTGTGGCGCGGGTGATGGAAGCCGATCAGGCGTTGGTGGGCATCAGTGAAGCCGTGGCGCATATCACCGACATGACCACCCAGATCGCAGCCGCTACCGAAGAACAAAGCTCGGTGGCCGAAGAGATCAGCCGTAACATCAGCACCATTGCGCTGTTGGCAGATCAGACCTCGGAGCAGGCGATGAACTCGGCGCAGTTGAGTGAAGAGCTGACGCATACGGCGAATACCCAGTATTCGTTGGTCGAGCGTTTCAACCGGTAGACCGCTATCGGGAGCAAGCCCCCTCCCACAGTTAACCGCGTACATCCCTTGGAATGCGGTCGAATGTGGGAGGGGGCTTGCTCCCGATTGACCCTAACAGGCGCTGAGAAACTCAGCCACCTGCACGGCCGCAGCCTCCAAATGCTGCTCATGCGTAAACCCCGAAGCCTTCAACGGCTTCAAATCATGATCTCCCGCCACCAGCCACATCACTTCGATGCTCGGCGACAAGTCATACCCTTCCACCGCCGCCCGATTGCCCAGTGCATCGCGCTCGCCCTGCACAATCAACGTCGGCGTCTTCAATCCGGCCAAATGCGCTACACGTGGTTTCTCCGGCTTGCCCACCGCATAAAACGGATAACCCAGGCACACCAGCCCATCGACGCCCAATTCATCGGCCAACAGACTCGCCATCCGCCCGCCCATCGACTTCCCCCCAATCGCCAGTTTCCCAGCGACATGACGTCGCACTTCGGCATACACCCCGCGCCACGCTTCCAGCAGTTTTGGCGCCGGATTGGGCGGACGTTTGCCGCCATCCAGCCGGCGCTGGGCCATGTAGGGAAACTCGAAGCGCAACACGTTGACGCCATGCCCGGCAAGGCGTGCAGCCATATCATTCATGAAGGATGAGTCCATCGGTGCACCGGCGCCGTGGGCCAGGATCAATGTCACGCAATCATCCGAAGCAGCGCCCGGCGCCGCATCCCACAGCCAGCCATGTTCCCGCACACACTGCGCCCATTGATCCCCGTCAATACTGGCCTTGTGCTCTTTGCCCATGCTTGCCTCGCTATTCAGTCTGCCTATAACTCCAGCCCAAGTGCCGCATTTGCTTGGGTTGAACCGTGGATGGGGAACCATGAACACTACTTTAAGTACCGCCTATAACTACAAGGTGGTCCGCCAATTCGCCATTATGACGGTGGTGTGGGGCATCGTCGGCATGGGGCTCGGGGTTTTTCTCGCCGCCCAATTGGTTTGGCCCGCGCTCAACTTCGACTTGCCCTGGACCAGCTTTGGCCGCCTGCGCCCACTGCACACCAACGCGGTGATCTTCGCGTTCGGTGGCTGTGCGCTGTTCGCCAGCTCCTTCTACTCGGTGCAGCGTACCTGCCAGACCCAGCTGTTTGCGCCGAAAATCGCCGCGTTCTGCTTCTGGGGCTGGCAACTGGTCATCCTCCTGGCCGCGATCACCTTGCCGCTGGGCTACACCAGCTCCAAGGAATACGCCGAGCTGGAATGGCCGATCGACATCCTGATCACCATTGTCTGGGTGGCCTACGCCATCGTGTTTTTCGGCACGGTGATGAAGCGCAATACCAAGCACATCTACGTCGGTAACTGGTTCTTCGGTGCGTTCATCATCACCGTGGCGATCCTGCATATCGTCAACAACCTGGAAATCCCGGTCAGCCTGACCAAGTCCTACTCGCTGTATGGCGGTGCGACGGATGCCATGGTGCAGTGGTGGTATGGGCATAACGCGGTAGGCTTTTTCCTCACCGCCGGCTTCCTCGGGATGATGTACTACTTCGTGCCGAAACAGGCCGAGCGTCCGGTGTATTCCTATCGCCTGTCCATCGTGCACTTCTGGGCACTGATCACCCTGTACATCTGGGCTGGTCCTCACCACCTCCACTACACGGCGCTGCCGGACTGGGCACAGTCGCTGGGCATGGTGATGTCGCTGGTACTGCTGGCGCCGAGCTGGGGCGGCATGATCAACGGCATGATGACCCTGTCGGGCGCCTGGCATAAGTTGCGCAGCGACCCGATCCTGCGCTTTTTGGTGGTGTCCCTGGCGTTCTACGGCATGTCGACCTTCGAAGGTCCGATGATGGCGATCAAGACCGTCAACGCCCTCTCCCACTACACCGACTGGACCATCGGCCACGTACACGCCGGCGCCCTCGGTTGGGTGGCGATGATCTCCATCGGTGCGCTGTACCACATGATCCCGAAAGTCTTCGGTCGCGAGCAGATGTACAGCATCGGCCTGATCAACGCGCACTTCTGGCTGGCGACCATCGGCACCGTGCTCTACATCGCCTCGATGTGGGTCAACGGCATCGCCCAGGGCCTGATGTGGCGTGCGATCAACGAAGACGGCACCTTGACCTACTCCTTCGTCGAAACCCTGGTGGCCAGCCACCCAGGCTTCATCGTGCGGCTGGTGGGCGGCGCCATCTTCCTCAGCGGCATGTTCCTGATGGCTTACAACACGTGGCGCACCGTGCGTTCGGCACAACCTGCCGAAGTCACCGCTGCAGCGCAGATGGCCTGAGGAGTCGATGATGAAACACGAAACGATTGAAAAAAACGTCGGCCTGCTGATGCTGCTCATGGTGCTCGCCGTGAGCATCGGCGGCCTGACCCAGATCGTCCCGCTGTTCTTCCAGGACGTGACCAACAAGCCGGTGGAAGGCATGAAGCCCTACACCGCGCTGCAACTGGAAGGCCGCGACATCTACATCCGCGAAGGCTGCGTACAGTGCCACTCGCAGATGATCCGCCCATTCCGCGCCGAGACCGAGCGCTACGGCCACTACTCGGTGGCCGGTGAAAGCGTGTGGGATCACCCGTTCCTGTGGGGCTCCAAGCGTACCGGGCCAGACCTGGCGCGCGTCGGCGCACGCTACTCGGACGACTGGCACCGCGCGCACTTGTACAACCCGCGCAACGTCGTGCCCGAGTCAAAAATGCCGGCCTACCCGTGGTTGGTCACGGCTGCGGTCGACAACAGCCACACCGAGACCAAGTTGAAAGTGATGCGCACCCTCGGCGTGCCGTACACCGACGACGACATCAGTGGCGCCGTGGCCAGCCTCAAAGGCAAGACCGAAATGGACGCGCTGGTTTCGTACCTGCAAGTACTCGGCACTGCCATCAAGAGCAAGAGGTGAGCCATGGGATTTGAATTCGATGCGGGCACCATCCGCGGCCTCGGCACGCTGGTGGTCGCCATCGCCTTTATCGGCCTGTCGCTGTGGGTGTTCAACAACCGGCGCAATGCGGAATTCGAGCAGGCACGCCTGCTGCCCTTCGCCGATGAACCCTCTCCAACCGACGCTCAAGAAGAGCCTGTAACAAGGAGCAACCGGCCATGACTACCTTTTGGAGTACATGGATCTGCGTACTGACCCTCGGCAGCCTGATCGGCCTGACCTGGCTGTTGTTCGGCACCCGCAAGGGCGAGACCAAGGGCAGCGTCGACCAGACCATGGGCCACGCCTTCGACGGCATCGAGGAATACGACAACCCCCTGCCCCAGTGGTGGTTCATGCTGTTCGCCGGCACCCTGGTGTTTGCCGTCGGCTACCTGATCCTCTACCCGGGCCTGGGTAACTGGAAAGGCGTGCTGCCGGGCTATGAAGACGGCTGGACCTCGTCCAAGGAGTGGGACAAGGAGATGGCCAAGGCTGACACCAAGTTCGGGCCGATCTTCGCCAAATTCTCGGCCATGCCCGTGGAAGAAGTCGCGAAAGACCCGCAAGCGTTGAAAATGGGCGGCCGCCTGTTCGCCTCCAACTGCGCGGTGTGCCACGGCTCGGATGCCAAGGGCGCATTCGGCTTTCCAAACCTGGCCGATAACATCTGGCGTTGGGGCGGTTCGGCCGAAGCGATCAAGACCACCATCCTGAACGGTCGCCACGCGGCCATGCCGGCCTGGGGTGACATGCTGGGCGACGAAGGCGTTAAAAACGTCGCCGCCTATGTGCGCCACGACCTGGCCAAGCTGCCATTGCCGGCGGACAGCACCGCTGACCTGGCCGCTGGCCAGGCCGCGTTCAACACCACCTGCGTGGCCTGCCACGGTCCGCAAGGCCATGGCATGGAAGCCATGGGCGCGCCGAACCTGACCCTGCCCGCCGGTTACATCTACGGCACCAGCCTTGCGCAGTTGCAGCAGACGATTCGCCACGGCCGCCAAGGCCAGATGCCAGCGCAGGAAGTGCTGCAGGGCAATGACAAAGTGCACCTGCTGGCCGCCTACGTTTACAGCTTGTCCCATAACGCTGATGGCGCAACGCCAGAAAGCCCAGCTCAGTAACACCTGACTGCCGCCCCAATTTGGGGCGGCAGCTCTACCCCGCTACGCGACCAAGTGTCGCACCCTTCCAAAGCACACCTTTCCCCTCCTGCCATTCGGGTCTACGCTTCCCTGCACAGCGGACCGGTTCCGGCGTACGCGACGACTATCGTCGCGGCCTGGCAAATTTCCTGTCCACTCGATCAGCTTTCAATTTTGGATTTTGTCCTTACGCTAAACATGGAAAGGGCGCAGAATCTGGCTTGGAACGCCTTGACACAGGTCAGCGTTGCGTTGCATTGGCCCCTCGCTTTCTACATACTTGCGGCCGAATTTTACCTATAAAAAAACCTAAACCGTGGAACCTTAGAATGAGCACAGCAATCAGTCCGACTGCTTATAACTATAAGGTAGTCCGCCAGTTCGCCATCATGACGGTGGTCTGGGGGATCCTTGGCATGGGGCTCGGGGTGTTCATCGCCTCGCAACTGGTTTGGCCGGAATTGAATTTCGGCTTGCCATGGACAACCTTCGGCCGCCTGCGCCCGCTGCACACCAACCTGGTGATCTTCGCCTTCGGCGGATGTGCATTGTTTGCCACCTCCTACTATGTCGTGCAGCGCACCTGCCAGACGCGACTCATCTCCGACGGCCTCGCGGCCTTCACCTTCTGGGGTTGGCAAGCCGTGATCGTCGGCGCCATCGTCACCCTGCCACTGGGCTACACCACCACCAAGGAATACGCCGAGCTGGAATGGCCGATCGCGATTTTGCTCGCCATCGTCTGGGTGACCTACGCAGTGGTGTTCTTCGGCACCATCGTCAAACGCAAGACCAAGCACATCTATGTGGGCAACTGGTTCTACGGTGCCTTCATCCTGGTGACGGCGATGCTGCACATCGTCAACCACGCCTCGTTGCCGGTCAGCCTGTTCAAGTCCTACTCGGCCTACGCCGGTGCGACGGATGCGATGATCCAGTGGTGGTACGGCCACAACGCCGTAGGTTTCTTCCTCACCACCGGTTTCCTGGGGATGATGTACTACTTCGTGCCGAAACAGGCCGAACGGCCTATTTACTCGTATCGCCTGTCCATCGTGCATTTCTGGGCGCTGATCACCCTGTACATCTGGGCCGGCCCGCACCACTTGCACTACACCGCGTTGCCGGACTGGGCGCAGTCCCTCGGCATGGCGATGTCGATCATCCTGCTGGCCCCGAGCTGGGGCGGCATGATCAACGGCATGATGACCCTGTCGGGCGCCTGGCATAAGCTGCGCACCGACCCGATCCTGCGCTTTTTGGTGGTGTCCCTGGCGTTCTACGGCATGTCGACCTTCGAAGGGCCGATGATGGCGATCAAGACCGTCAACTCACTGTCCCACTACACCGACTGGACCATCGGCCACGTACACGCCGGCGCCCTCGGCT
Organism: Pseudomonas sp. SH10-3B; assembly: GCF_019891415.1. Taxonomy (NCBI): domain Bacteria; kingdom Pseudomonadati; phylum Pseudomonadota; class Gammaproteobacteria; order Pseudomonadales; family Pseudomonadaceae; genus Pseudomonas; species Pseudomonas sp. SH10-3B. The sequence goes on from NZ_JAFLXD010000014.1 coordinate 25,640, forward strand.
GGGTGGCGATGATCTCCATCGGCGCGCTGTACCACATGATCCCCAAACTGTTCGGCCGTGCGCAGATGCACAGTGTCGGGCTGATCAACACGCACTTCTGGCTGGCGACTATCGGCACCGTGCTCTACATCGCCTCGATGTGGGTCAACGGCATCACCCAGGGCCTGATGTGGCGTGCGATCAACGATGACGGCACCCTCACCTACTCCTTCGTCGAAGCGCTGCAAGCCAGCCACCCGGGCTACATCGTCCGCGCCCTGGGCGGTGCGTTCTTTGCCACCGGCATGCTGTTCATGGCCTATAACGTCTGGCGCACCGTGCGTGCCTCCGACCCGGCCGAAGCCGAAGCCGCCGCCAAGATCGCCGTTGTGGGAGCCCACTGATGAAGCATGAAGTAGTCGAGAAGAACATCGGCCTGCTGGCCTTCTTCATGGTCATCGCCGTGAGTATTGGCGGCCTGACCCAGATCGTTCCGCTGTTTTTCCAGGACGTGACCAACAAGCCGGTCGAAGGCATGAAGCCGCGCACCGCCCTTGAACTGGAAGGCCGCGACGTCTACATCGCCAACGGTTGTGTCGGCTGCCACTCGCAGATGATCCGCCCGTTCCGCGCCGAAACCGAACGCTATGGCCATTACTCGGTGGCCGGTGAAAGCGTGTGGGACCACCCGTTCCTGTGGGGTTCCAAGCGTACCGGCCCGGACCTGGCCCGTGTCGGCGGGCGTTACTCCGATGACTGGCAGCGTGCGCACCTGTACAACCCGCGCAACGTGGTGCCTGAGTCGAAAATGCCGGCGTACCCGTTCCTCGTGGAAAACAAGCTCGACGGCAAGGACACCGCGAAGAAGATGGAAGTCTTGCGCACCCTGGGCGTGCCCTACACCGACGAAGACATCGCCGGTGCAGCCGCAGCCGTGAAGGGCAAGACCGAAATGGACGCATTGGTGGCCTACCTGCAAGGCCTTGGCACCATCATCAAAAGCAAACGGTGATTCTTCATGGATATCGGGATGATTCGTGGCCTGGGCACCGTTGTCGTGATGGTGGCCTTTATCGGCCTGGCGTTGTGGGTGTTCAGCCCCAAGCGCAAGTCGGAGTTTGAAGACGCGACCTTGCTGCCCTTTGCGGATGATCCCGAAGCCATCAAGCACGTCGAGCAAGCTTCTAGGAGTAACAAAGAATGACTACGTTCTGGAGTCTGTACGTCACAGTCCTGAGCCTGGGTACCATCTTCGCCCTGACCTGGCTGCTGCTGTCGACCCGCAAGGGCCAGCGCGCCGAGCAGACCGACGAGACCGTCGGCCACTCGTTCGACGGCATCGAGGAGTACGACAACCCGCTGCCCAAGTGGTGGTTCATGCTGTTCGTCGGCACCATCATCTTTGCCCTCGGCTACCTGGTGCTCTACCCCGGCCTGGGCAATTGGAAAGGCCTGCTGCCTGGCTACAACTACCTCGACAACGACAAGCAAACCCCATTCGCCAACGGCCAGACCGGTTGGACCGGCGTGCACGAATGGGAAAAGGAAATGGCCAGGTCGGACGCCAAGTTCGGGCCGATCTTCGCCAAGTTCGCGTCGATGCCAATCGAGGAAGTCGCCAAGGACCCGCAAGCCTTGAAGATGGGCGGTCGCCTGTTCGCCTCCAACTGCTCGGTGTGCCACGGCTCCGACGCCAAGGGCGCCTATGGCTTCCCCAACTTGACCGACGCCGATTGGCGCTGGGGTGGCGAGCCGGCCACCATCAAGGAAACCATCATGAAAGGTCGCCATGCCGTCATGCCGGCCTGGCTGGACATCCTCAAGGAACAAGGTGTCAGCGACGTCGCCGCGTTCGTCGTCACCAACCTCGACGGCCGCAAGCTGCCGGAAGGCGTCAAGGCTGATGTAGCCAACGGCGAGAAACTCTTCGCCGCCAACTGCGTGGCCTGCCACGGCCCGGCCGGCAAAGGCACCCCCGCCATGGGCGCGCCGGACCTGACCCACCCGGGTGCGTTCATCTACGGTTCGAGCTTCGCCCAACTGCAGCAGACCATCCGTTGGGGCCGTCAGGGCCAGATGCCTGCGCAGGAGCAACTGCAAGGCAATGACAAGGTGCACTTGCTCGCGGCGTATGTGTACAGCTTGTCCCATGGGGATAAGAAGGCCGAGGAGCAGTAAGGCTCCCGGAAACAAAAAAAGCCCCGCCCAGCGCAAGCTGGTGGGGCTTTTTCGTTTCCGAGGCATCGATACCCCCATGGGAAAAGCACTTTGACCGCTTGTAGCTTTAAGCTTGTGGCGTGCCAAGACCACGTAGTAACGTAACTACATTCAGCCCGCTCCGGGGAGGCGCACCATGACTATCACCACCATTTCCAGTCGCGAATTCAATCAAGACACAAGCGGTGCCAAAAAAGCCGCTCGCCAAGGCCCGGTTTTTATCACCGATCGCGGCAAGCCCGCCCATGTACTGCTAAGCATTGAGGACTACCAAAAGCTGACAGGTCTCAATGTGGACATCGTTGACCTGCTGGTGATGCCGGAAGCGGCCGATATCGACTTCGAAACCGAACGTGCCGTGATCACTCATCGACCCGTGGACCTCTCTTGATGTATCTACTCGACACCAACGTAATCTCTGAACTTCGTAAACCCCAGGCTGACGCGAACGTGGTCGCCTGGGCCAAAAGTGTCATCGCACCGCGTATGTTTATTTCGGCAATCACTCTGAAAGAATTGGAAACCGGAGTCTTGCGCATTGAGCGGCGAGACCCGGCTCAGGGGAAGGTGTTGCGAACCTGGCTCAAGCGTCATGTGATGCCGGCCTTTGATGCCAGAATCCTACCCGTCGATGCTGCAGTCGCGTTGCGTTGCGCACACTTGCATGTGCCGGACCGCGCCAATGAAAGTGACGCATTAATTGCCGCGACCGCGCTGGTGCATGGGCTCACGGTTGTCACGCGTAACGTCAGCGACTTCAAATCCAGCGGCGTTCCACTGATCAATCCTTGGGACGAATGACCGCCTCCCCCACAAAAACCGTCCATACTTCCCAAGTCAATTGATCCAGATCACGTACACCATCAATTGATTTCCCCCAACGCGACCAAAGGTCGCACCCTTTGAGCGCCACCGGGGGCGTATCATTACGCCACTGCAACACCCTTAATTTGACCCCGGTTGGCACGTACTGGCCGAGGCAAATCTCCACCGCCGTGGGATGCAATGATGAGCAACCAGATACCGGTACATGACGTTACCCCGCCTGCCAAAAACTCGAATCCATCCGTCGATCTCTACGCGTCGCGAGAGAAAATCTACACCCGCGCCTTCACCGGCCTGTTCCGCAACCTGCGCATGCTCGGCGGCGCCGGTCTGTTCCTGCTCTACTTCGGCACGGTGTGGCTGAACTGGGGTGGTCACCAGGCAGTGTGGTGGAACCTGCCGGAGCGTAAGTTCTTTATTTTTGGCGCGACCTTCTGGCCCCAGGATTTCATCCTGCTCTCGGGCATCCTGATCGTCGCAGCATTTGGCCTGTTCTTTATCACGGTGTACGCCGGCCGCGTGTGGTGTGGTTATACCTGCCCGCAAAGCGTGTGGACGTGGATCTTCATGTGGTGCGAAAAGGTCACCGAAGGCGACCGCAACCAGCGCATCAAGCTGGACAAGGCGCCGATGGGCGCCAACAAGTTCCTGCGCAAATTCAGCAAGCACACCCTGTGGCTGTTGATCGGTTTTGTCACCGGCATGACCTTCGTCGGCTACTTCTCGCCGATCCGCGAACTGGTGTTCGACTTCTTCACCGGCCAGGCCGATGGTTGGTCGTATTTCTGGGTTGGCTTCTTCACCCTCGCCACCTATGGCAACGCCGGTTGGCTGCGTGAACAGGTGTGCATCTACATGTGCCCGTACGCGCGCTTCCAGAGCGTGATGTTCGACAAGGACACCCTGATCGTCTCCTACGACCCACGTCGCGGCGAAGTGCGTGGCCCGCGTAAAAAAGGTACCGACTACCAGGCCCAGGGCCTGGGCGACTGCATCGACTGTACGATGTGCGTACAGGTATGCCCCACCGGTATCGACATCCGCGACGGCCTGCAAATCGAGTGCATCGGTTGCGCCGCCTGTATCGATGCCTGCGACAACATCATGGACAAGATGGAGTACCCGCGGGGCCTGATCAGCTACACCACCGAGCACAACCTGTCCGGGCAGAAAACCCACAAGTTGCGTCCGCGCCTGATCGGTTATGCCCTGGTGTTGCTGGCGATGATCAGCCTGTTGGCCGCCGCGTTTTTCATGCGTTCGCTGGTGGGCTTCGATGTGAGCAAAGACCGCGTGCTGTACCGCGAAAACGCCGAAGGCCGCATCGAAAACGTCTACAGCCTGAAGATCATGAACAAGGACCAGCGCGATCACACCTACGTGCTCGACGCCGCCGGCCTGCCGGACCTCAAGCTGCAAGGTCGACGTGAAATCAAAGTGGCGGCGGGCGATATCGTCAGCATGCCGGTGGAGCTGTCGAGTGCACCGGAGCAACTGCCGTCGAGTACCAACGAGGTGACGTTCATCCTCAAGGATGCCGATGACGCCAGCGTCCATATTGAAGCCAAGAGCCGATTCATCGGCCCCCAGGTTCGTTAAATAGAAAGCTTCGTTAATAGAGAGCAGAACAATGCCCGTAGCCACTGCCGCAAGCCCTTGGTACAAGCACCTCTGGCCCTGGATCATCATTGGGATCCTGGCCTGCTCGGTGACCTTGACCTTGTCCATGGTGACCATCGCGGTGAACAACCCGGACAACCTGGTCAACGACAACTACTACGAGGCCGGCAAAGGCATCAACCGCTCCCTGGACCGCGAGCGGCTGGCCCAGACCCTGCAACTGCGCGCCAAGCTGCACCTGGATGAGCTGACCGGCGAAGTCGAGCTGCAACTCACCGGCTACAGCAACCCCCACACCCTGGAACTGAACCTGATCTCCCCGACCCAGCCAGAGAAGGATCGCAAGATCAACCTGATCCGCAGCGACAGCGAACCGGGGCGCTACATCGGCCAGGTCACCGACAAGGTCGAAGGCCGCCGCTTCGTGGAATTGCTGGGTGTGGAAGGCGACAAGACCTGGCGCCTGTTCGAGGAAGAAGAAGTCAGCCACGACAAGGACTTGCTGCTGGGTGATGAACCGTTGCTGGGTGCTGAAGACCTGAAAAAATAGCAGCGCCCATGACCAGCCCAACCCCCTGCTACCACTGCGCCCTGCCCGTCCCGTCCGGCAGTCGGTTCACCGCCGTGATCCTCGGCGAGCGCCGCGAGCTGTGCTGCCCCGGCTGCCAGGCCGTGGCCGAAGCGATTGTGGCCGGTGGGCTGGAAAGCTATTACCAGCACCGCAGCGAAGCCTCGGCCAACCCCGAGACGCTGCCGGTGCAACTGGTGGACGAACTGGCGCTGTATGACCGCGCCGACGTGCAAAAACCCTTCGTGCACCATGAGGGCGACCTCGCCGAAACCACCCTGCTGATGGAAGGCATCAGTTGCGCCGCCTGTGGCTGGTTGATCGAAAAACACCTACGCAGCCTGCCCGCCGTGGCCGAGGCGCGGCTGAACCTGTCCAACCATCGCCTGCAGGTGCGCTGGGCCGACGGGCAATTGCCGTTGAGCCAGGTGCTCAGTGAACTGCGCCATATCGGCTACGCCGCCCACCCGTATCAAGCCGACCGCGCGGCCGAGCAACTGGCCAGCGAAAACCGCCTGGCCCTGCGCCAGTTGGGGGTCGCCGGATTGCTGTGGTTCCAGGCGATGATGGCAACCATGGCCACCTGGCCGGAATTCAATATCGACCTGAGTCCCGAACTGCATGTGATCCTGCGCTGGGTGGCGATGTTTCTGACAACGCCTATCGTGTTCTACAGCTGTGCGCCCTTCTTCAAGGGTGCCATGCGCGATCTGCGCACCCGCCACCTGACCATGGACGTGTCGGTATCCCTGGCGATTGGCGGGGCCTACCTGGCCGGGATCTGGACCGCGATCACCGGCGTGGGCGAGTTGTATTTCGATGCGGTGGGCATGTTTGCGCTGTTCCTGCTGGCCGGTCGGTACCTGGAGCGCCGCGCCAGGGAACGTACGGCCGCCGCCACCGCGCAGTTGGTCAACCTGCTGCCCGCTTCATGCCTGCGCCTCAAAGGTGACGGTCAGAGCGAACGTATTCTGTTGAGCGAACTGGCACTCGGCGACCGCGTGCTGGTGCATCCGGGCGCGGTTCTGCCGGCAGATGGGGTGATCCTCGACGGCCGGTCCAGCATCGATGAGTCGCTGCTCACCGGTGAGTACCTGCCGCTACCGCGCCAAACCGGCGACGCCGTCACCGCCGGCACCCTGAACGTCGAAGGTGCGCTGACCGTCGAAGTACGCGCCTTGGGCCACGAGACCCGCCTGTCCGCCATCGTGCGCCTGCTGGAACGGGCCCAGGCCGAGAAGCCGCGCCTGGCGCAGATCGCCGACCGCGCCGCGCAGTGGTTCCTGCTGGGCTCGCTGATTGCTGCGGCAGTGATCGGCCTGCTGTGGTGGCAGTTGGATTCATCGCGGGCATTCTGGATCGTGCTGGCGATGCTGGTCGCGACCTGCCCCTGTGCGCTGTCCCTGGCCACGCCGACCGCCCTGACCGCCGCGACGGGTACCCTGCACAAGCTCGGGCTATTGCTGACCCGTGGCCATGTGCTCGAAGGCCTGAACCAGATCGACACGGTGATTTTCGACAAAACCGGCACCCTCACCGAAGGCCGCCTGGCGCTGAAAGCGATCCGCCCCCTGACCGCCCTGAACAGCGACGAGTGCCTGGGCCTCGCCGCCGCCCTGGAAAACCGCTCCGAGCACCCGATTGCCCGTGCCTTCGGCCGTGCGCCTCTGGCCGCTGACGAGGTGCTCAGCTCCCCCGGCCTCGGCCTGGAAGGGCGGGTCGGCAGCCGCCAGTTGCGCATCGGCCAGCCGGGGTTTGTCTGCGCACTCAGCGGTTGCCCGATCCCTGCCGCCCCGGAGGAGGCCGGCCAATGGCTGCTGCTGGGCGACCGCGACGGCGCCCTTGCCTGGTTCGTGCTTGACGACCGTCTGCGCAGCGATGCCCCGGCGTTGTTGGCCGCCTGCAAGGCGCGCGGTTGGCGCACCCTGCTGCTGTCGGGGGACAGTTCGCCGATGGTCGCCAGCGTCGCCGCTGAACTGGGCATTGATGAAGCCCACGGCGGCCTGCGCCCCGACGACAAGCTGCAGGCGCTGCAACAACTGCGCAGGGAAGGCCGCAAGGTGCTGATGCTTGGCGACGGTGTCAACGATGTACCCGTGCTGGCCGCCGCCGACATCAGCGTGGCCATGGGCTCGGCCACCGACCTGGCCAAGACCAGCGCCGATGCGGTGCTGCTGTCCAATCGCCTCGACGCGCTGGTGCAGGCCTTTAGCCTGGCGCGACGCACCCGCCGGGTAATCATTGAAAACCTGCTGTGGGCCGGGCTGTACAATGGCCTTATGCTGCCGTTTGCGGCCCTTGGCTGGATCACCCCGATCTGGGCGGCCATCGGCATGTCCCTCAGTTCGTTGACCGTGGTGCTCAACGCCCTGCGCCTGACTCGCCTGCCGAGTGCGCAGGCCACCAGCGCCCCTTTGGTAACCCGTCCGCTGCCGGCTTGAGCCGCGCGGGCATGGAGTGCAGATGCCAGCTCTATACGTGATGATTCCGGCGGCGCTGCTGTTAGTGGGCGTGGCCATCTACATCTTCTTCTGGGCGGTGGACAGCGGCCAGTACGACGACCTCGACGGCCCGGCCCACAGCGTGCTGTTCGACGACCAGGACCCGAACCACCTCGCGGCCGTCGACGAAGCCAACGGCCCCGAGCAACCGCCCACGCCCAAAGACCCACCCCATGCTTGAGCTGGCGCCGCTGCTGGTTTCTGCGCTGATCCTCGGCCTGCTGGGCGGCGGCCATTGCCTGGGCATGTGCGGCGGGCTGATGGGCGCACTGACCCTGGCGATTCCCAAGGAGCAACGTAGCCGCCGGTTCCGCCTGCTGCTGGCGTACAACCTGGGACGCATCCTCAGCTATGCCACCGCCGGGTTATTGATTGGCCTGGCCGGCTGGGCCGTGGCGAACAGCCCGGCGGCCCTGTTCATGCGCGTGCTCGCCGGATTATTGCTGATCTGCATGGGCCTGTACCTGGCCGGCTGGTGGAGCGGCCTGACCCGCATCGAAAGCCTCGGACGCGGCCTGTGGCGCTATATACAGCCCGTCGCCAACCGTTTGCTGCCGGTGTCCAGCCTACCGCGCGCATTGCTGCTGGGCGCGCTGTGGGGCTGGTTGCCGTGCGGGCTGGTCTACAGCACCCTGCTGTGGGCCGCCAGCCAGGGCAATGCGCTGGACAGTGCGTTGCTGATGCTGGCTTTTGGCTTAGGCACGTGGCCAGTACTGCTGGCGACCGGGTTGGCGGCCGAACGCGTGACCGCGTTATTGCGCAAGCGCAGCGTGCGTATGGCCGGTGGCCTGCTGGTGATTATTTTCGGTCTCTGGACCCTGCCAGGTCCGCATCAGCACTGGCTGATGGGCCACTAAAAGGCTATGTGGCATAGCGCCGCTCCCCGTTGATGCAAATCAACATGCCATACCGGCCACGCCCCTAGACTCGGCCTACCAGCCTATCCGGGGAATGCCCGCATGCTCGACGCCATTCGTTGGGACACCGATCTGATTCACCGCTACGACCTGGCGGGACCGCGCTACACGTCCTACCCCACCGCCGTACAATTCGACAGCCAGGTCGGCACCTTCGACCTGCTCCACGCCCTGCGCGAAAGCCGCAAGGCCACGCGACCGTTGTCGCTGTATGTGCATGTGCCGTTCTGCGCGAACATTTGCTACTACTGCGCGTGCAACAAGGTGATCACCAAGGACCGCGGTCGCGCCCAGGCCTATCTGCAACGCCTGGAGCAGGAGATTCAGTTGGTGGCCTGCCACCTCGATCCGAAACAGTCGGTTGAACAACTGCACTTCGGCGGTGGCACCCCGACCTTTCTCAGCCACGACGAACTGCGTCAGGTCATGGGCAGCCTGCGCCAGCACTTCAATCTGCTCGACGATGACTCCGGCGACTACAGCATCGAGATCGACCCCCGCGAAGCCGACTGGGCGACCATGGGGCTGCTGCGGGAACTGGGCTTCAACCGTGTGAGTATCGGCCTGCAAGACCTCGACCCCGAGGTGCAGCGCGCAGTCAATCGCCTGCAAAGCCTGGAAGAAACCCGTGCGGTGATCGACGCGGCGCGCACCCTGCAATTTCGCTCGATCAATATCGACCTGATCTACGGCCTGCCCAAGCAGACGCCGATCAACTTCGCGCGCACCGTGGAGGAAGTGATCAAGCTGCAGCCGGACCGTCTGTCGGTGTTCAACTACGCGCATTTGCCGGAGCGCTTCATGCCCCAGCGAAGGATCAACAGCGAGGATTTGCCGTCGCCGGAATCCAAGCTGCTCATGCTGCAAACCACCATCGAACAATTGACCCAAGCGGGCTATCGCTACATCGGCATGGACCACTTCGCCTTGCCGGACGACGAACTGGCCATCGCCCAGGAGGAAGGCACCCTGCAGCGCAATTTCCAGGGCTACACCACCCATGGCCATTGCGACCTGATCGGGCTTGGCGTATCAGCCATCAGCCAGATTGGCGACCTGTATTGCCAGAACAGCAGTGACCTGAACGGCTATCAGACCGCCCTGGCCAGCGCGCAGCTGGCGACCAGCCGTGGCTTGGTCTGCACCACGGACGATCGGTTACGGCGGGAAGTGATTCAGCAGTTGATCTGCAATTTCAGCCTGGACTTCGAACCGATAGAACAGGCGTTCACGATAGATTTTCGCGGGTATTTCGACGAAGTCTGGCCACAACTGGAGGTGATGGCCGAGGACGGCCTGATCGAGTTGGATGCCCAAGGCATTCGCGTGCTGCCCGCCGGACGGCTGCTGGTGCGTTCGGTATGCATGGTGTTCGACGCGTACCTGGAGCATCAGAACCGGCAGCGGTTTTCGCGGGTGATCTAGTTACATCGACAACGAAGCGGCTTTGAGCGCGTCATCGGCACTCATGGTTTTCATCGCTTTGGCCAGGGAGGTCTGGGCCGTCATCAAGCCTGCCTGCAAGGAACTGATGGCGCCCTGCACACTGGCGGTCTTGGCCCGAGCCTGTTCCGGGGTCAAGCTTTTGTCAGCCGCGATCGCCTGGAGCTCAGCCATTTTCTCGGCGATCTGCTGTTTCAGTTTACGGATCATTTTCAGCACTTCTTTGACGCTATCGTCCAGGCCGCTGTCGTCGATATCGGCATTCGCGCTTTTGCTCGCACCGGCCGCCTTGAACGCTTCACCGGAAATAGTCACCGTAACCCCTTCAACCACTTTGGTTTCAGGCGCGGTCGCGGACGGAGTTTCCTTGGCCGTGGCAGTGGGCTTCGCGTCCGGCACGCTGGGTACACGGATGGCAGGGTTGTAAGCCGCGATAACAGACATGGTCCAAGCTCCGACGGATAGATGTGCCCCTTGTATCGGCATCGATACAAAAAGCTTTATACCGCTGCCTGTTTCTTGTACACGCTGGCCTCCCCTCCCCCCAGTGCGGTACCCTTACGTCTTATGTGTGTTTTCCCACAAGGATCTAAGAAATGTCCGAGCCAGTCAAACTGCGCGCTCACAGCCAGGCTCACTGCAAGGATTGCAGCCTGGCCCCCCTCTGCCTGCCACTTTCGCTGAATCTGGAAGACATGGAAGCGTTGGACGAGATCGTTAAACGTGGTCGCCCGCTCAAGAAAGGCGAGTTTCTGTTTCGCCAGGGCGACAAGTTCGATTCCGTCTATGCAGTACGTTCGGGCGCGCTGAAGACCTTCAGCCTGAGCGACGGCGGCGAAGAGCAGATCACCGGCTTCCACCTGCCCAGCGAGTTGGTCGGGTTATCGGGCATGGACACCGAGATTCACCCGGTGTCGGCCCAGGCCCTGGAGACCACGTCGGTGTGCGAAATCCCCTTCGAACGCCTGGACGAACTGGCCCTGCAATTACCACAACTGCGCCGCCAACTGATGCGGGTGATGAGCCGCGAGATTCGTGACGACCAGCAGATGATGTTGCTGCTGTCGAAGAAAACCGCCGACGAGCGCATCGCGACCTTCCTGGTCAACCTGTCGGCGCGGTTCCGTGCCCGTGGGTTCTCGGCCAACCAGTTCCGCCTGAGCATGTCGCGCAACGAAATCGGCAATTACCTGGGCCTGGCGGTGGAAACCGTGTCCCGCGTATTTACCCGCTTCCAGCAGAACGAACTGCTGGCCGCCGAGGGCAAGGAAGTGCACATCCTCGACCCGATCCAACTGTGCGCACTAGCCGGTGGTTCTTTGGAAGGCTGATGCAGACACTTGCGGCCGCGCCAATCGACGAGGCCGCAGGTATACTTCGAGTCCGTTTTCCGCCCAGGACTCTTCGACGATGACTTTCGATTCGTTCGACATCAAATCCCTGATCCGCCCCGTCATCGACTTCCCCAAGCCTGGGGTGATCTTTCGTGACATCACGCCCCTGTTCCAATCGCCCAAGGCCCTGCGCCTGGTGGCGGACACCTTTGCCCATCGCTACGTCGAGGCTGACTTCAGCCATATCGGCGCGATGGATGCGCGAGGCTTCCTGATCGGCTCGATCATCGCCTATCAACTGAACAAACCGCTGATCCTGTTCCGCAAGCAGGGCAAGCTGCCGGCTGACGTGCTGTCCGAGGGTTACCAGACCGAATATGGCGAAGCATTCCTGGAAGTGCACGCCGACAGCCTGTGCGAGGGTGATTCAGTGCTGATGTTCGATGACCTGATCGCCACGGGCGGTACCTTGATCGCGGCGGCGAACCTGGTACGGCGCATGGGGGCGAAGATCTTTGAAGCGGCGGCGATCATTGATCTGCCGGAACTGGGAGGCTCGCAGCGCCTGGAAGATATGGGGATTCCCACTTTTTGCCTGACGCAGTTTGCGCTGACCGAACGGTAACGGTTGCCCGGACTGACGCTGCCGGGGGCAAGCCCGCCCTCACAACCCCATCTGCTTGCTGATGATTTCATTCATCACTTCGCGGGTGCCGCCGCCGATGGACAGGATGCGGTTGTCGCGATACAGCCGCTCCACCAGGCTGCCGCGCATGTAGCCCTGGCCGCCCAGGATCTGCACGGCGTCATAGGTGACGCGGTCGGCGGTGTCGGTGGCGAGGTTCTTGGCCATCGAGATCTCCTTGATCACACTGATGCCAGCGGCCATTTTCGCCGCCTGGCGGTAGGTGAACTCCCGCGAGACCTCGACGGCGGTGGCCATTTCCGCCAGGCGATGCTTGAGCACCTGGAATTTGCCGATAGGCTTGCCGAACGCTTCGCGCTGGGTGGCCCATTTGAGACTTTCCTCCAAGGCCATCTGCGCAGTCATATTGGCCATAAGGGCCAAAGCCAGGCGCTCGCTCTGGAAGTTACCCATGATGCAGGCAAAGCCCATGTTCTCGGCGCCGATCAGGTTGCCGACGGGCACGCGGCAATCGTCGAAGAACAATTCAGCGGTGTCCGACGCCCACCAGCCCATTTTCTTCAGCGGTTGGCCGACGGTGAAACCCGCAGTGCCCTTCTCGATCAGCAACAGGCTGATGCCGCCAAAGCCCGGTGTGCCAGTGCGTACAGCCACGGTATAGAAGTCGGCACGGATGCCGCTGGTGATAAAGGTCTTGCTGCCGCTGACCCGGTAATGCTCCCCGTCGCGGACGGCGCGGGTGTGCAGGTTGGCCACGTCGGAGCCGCCGCTGGGCTCGGTAACCGCCAGGGCGATGATCTTCTCCCCCGACAGCACCAGGGGCGCCACCCGCTCGCGCACCTCAGGCCGCGCCCATTTGACGACAGGCGGTAAGCCAATATCCAGCGAGCCCAACCCTGCGACCACGCCGCCGGAACCGCAGCGCATCAACTCCTCGCTGGCGGCCACCTTGGCGAACAGATCACCTTCGTGACTGCCGCCCAGCGCTTCGGGGTAGCCAATACCGAGTACCCCGGCCGCCCCCGCCTTGAGGTACAACTCACGGGGAAAGCTTTCCGCCTCCTCCCACTGCTCGACGTCCGGCAACACCTCGCGCTCGACAAAACGACGCACGCTGTCGCGGACCAATTGGTGGCTGGGGTCGAAGTAGTCCTGATAGGCAGACATCGGCAAGCTCCACGGTGAGGTGGAGCGAAATTACCAAGCGCTTGCTTGGTTATCAAGCCATGCACAAATCAAATGTGGGAGGGGGCAAGCCCACTCCCACATTTGATGTGTGCTGATCGTTAGAGGGCGATGGGTTTTCGGCCGGCGAAGGAATGGGCCAACGTGCCGCCGTCCACCAGCTCCAACTCGCCACCCAGCGGCACGCCATGGGCGATGCGCGAAGTGACCAGGCCTTTGTTGCTCAGCAGTTGGGCGATGTAATGCGCGGTGGCTTCACCTTCCACGGTCGGGTTGGTGGCCAGGATCACCTCGGTAAAGGTGCCCTGCTCTTCAATCCGCGCAACTAACTGCGGAATGCCGATGGCCTCCGGCCCCAGGCCATCGAGCGGCGAGAGGTGGCCCTTGAGCACAAAGTAGCGCCCGCGATAACCGGTCTGCTCCACCGCGTACACGTCCATCGGCCCTTCTACCACGCACAGCAGCGTGTCGTCGCGGCGCGGGTCGGCGCATTGCGGGCAGAGCTCTTCTTCGGTGAGGGTACGGCACTGGCGGCAGTGGCCCACCCCAGTCATGGCCTGGCTCAGGGCCTGGGCCAACCGTGTACCGCCACTGCGATCACGCTCCAGCAGTTGCAGCGCCATGCGTTGGGCGGTTTTCTGGCCGACACCCGGCAGGGTACGCAGGGCGTCGATCAGTTGGCGAATCAGGGGGCTGAAGCTCATGGGCGAATGGTCCGACAAAACAACGAGACGCGGTTTATACCCGCGCCCCGGATTAGCGTCAAATGCTCAATCCTGCGCGACCCGCACCACCAACTTGCCAAAGTTACGCCCCTCCAGCAAACCGATAAAGGCTTCGGGCGCCTGCTCCAGGCCCTCGACCACGTCTTCGCGAAACTTGATCTTGCCATCGCGCACCCACGGCGCCATGGCGCTAAGGAACTCGGGCTGGCGATCACCGTAGTCGTCAAACACGATAAAGCCCTGGATCCGCACGCGCTTGGTCAGCAAGGTACGCTGCAGCGCCGGCAAACGATCCGGCCCGCTGGGGGCTTCGTGGGCGTTATAGCCGGCGATCAGGCCGCACAGCGGAATACGGGCCCTGGGGTTGAGCAAAGGCACCACCGCATCGAAGACCTTGCCGCCGACGTTCTCAAAGTAGATGTCCACCCCCTTGAAGCACGCCTGGGCCAAGTCATCGGCAAACGTCGAGCTCTTGTGGTCGATGCAGGCATCAAAGCCCAGTTCGTCCACCACGTAGCGGCACTTGTCGGCACCGCCCGCAATCCCGACCACACGCAGGCCCTTGAGCTTGGCCACCTGGCCGACCACCGAACCCACGGCGCCGGATGCTGCGGCCACTACCAGGGTTTCACCGGCCTTCGGCTGGCCGATGTCCATCAGGCCCATGTACGCGGTCATGCCTGGCATGCCCAGCACACCGAGCGCCATCGAAGGGCTGGCCAGGCCGTTAGGCACGGGGACCAGGTTGCGGCCGTCGGAAATGCTGTGGCTCTGCCAACCGGTGGCGCCCACGACCAGGTCACCCACCTCGAACTTAGGATTACGCGACTGCTCGATACGGCTGACAGCACCACCGGTCATCACCTCGTCGATTTCCACCGGCGCCGCGTAGGAAGGTGCGTCGCTCATGCGACCGCGCATGTAGGGGTCGAGGGACAGGTACAGGGTCTTCAGCAGGACCTGGCCGTCTGCCAACTCCGGCAAGGTCACCCGTTCCAGGCGGAAGTTTTCCGGGGTGGGGGCGCCTTGGGGGCGTGAGACCAGGACAATGCGCTGGTTCAATGTCGGTTCTTGAGGCATGAAGGGGCTCCTTTATCGAATACATCGGTACAG
Source organism: Pseudomonas sp. SH10-3B (assembly GCF_019891415.1). NCBI lineage: Bacteria > Pseudomonadati > Pseudomonadota > Gammaproteobacteria > Pseudomonadales > Pseudomonadaceae > Pseudomonas > Pseudomonas sp. SH10-3B. The sequence goes on from NZ_JAFLXD010000014.1 coordinate 40,713, forward strand.
GGTGCAGACCATGCGTGCCGTGCCAGGGTTCGATCGGATTGGCACAAACAAAAATGCCAGGCACGGGGCCTGGCATTGGAGTCTAGCTAAAACCTGCCGATCAGAACGGCAGCTTCATGCCCGGTGGCAGTTGCATGCCAGCGGTCACGCCGGACATTTTGTCCTGGCTGTTGGCTTCGATCTTGCGCACCGCGTCGTTGACCGCCGCAGCAAACAGCGCTTCGAGCATTTCCAGGTCATCTTCGCCCACGCCTGGCAATACGCTTGGGTCGATGCTCACGCGCTTGATGTCGTGACGCCCGGTCATCACGACGCTGACCATATCGCCACCGGCCTTACCGGTGACTTCGGCGTTGGCCAGTTCTTCCTGCATCTTGGCCATCTTTTCCTGCATCTGCTGTGCCTGCTTCATCAGGCCGGCCATGCCACCTTTCATCATGGGAATTACCTCAAAAGTACGTGGATCAATGAGTAGCCCGGTGTCAGGACGCCTGGGGCACCGGGGCTTCGACAGGTTCAATAGTATCGTGACGCACGACCGCGCCGAACTGTTGCATCATTTGCTGGATAAGTGGATCGCCGTGGATCGAGTCCTCAGCCTCACGCTGGCGATTGATACGCCGACGGGTGGCAGCCTGGGCCGGGGTCTCCTGCTCGGGCTTGATCAACTCGATAGCGATGGTCAGCGTACGCTCATGGTACTGGTTCAGGGCATCGTTGAGGCGCCGTTGCTGGGTCGCGTTGAACAGCGCGCTGTGGGCCGGGTCCAGGTGCAACAGCCAGTGGTCGCCGTCGATGGCGATCAGGGTGCAGTTGGCGGCGATGCTGCCGGTCATGCCGGAAATCGGCAGTTTCGGGAACAGCTCCAGCCATTGCAGGGCCAGGCCGGTGGCCGGCGCAGCAGCAGGTTCTGCCTCGGGCTCCGGGGCCGGTTCGGCGGTGTGCTCGCTGGCCAGGTCGTCCAGGTAGCTGTAGGCCGAATCCATATCCGGCTCAATGTAATCTTCGTCCAGCGGCGGTTCGTCGTCGAGGTCGATGCCCGGGATTGCGGCTTCGACCTGGGCGACGGTCGGCTCGGGCACCGGAGCCGACACCCACTCAGGCGCGGCCGGCACCACGCTGTCCGGCGTCGGTGCCGGCATCGGCGTCAACTCGGGCTGCTCGCCGGTGGTTTCCAGTACGGGCTCGACGTAAGGCTGCTGCTCAACTTCAGCCTCGGCCTCGGCTTCTACCGGGGCGTTCCAGGGCAGGTCGACCACCGGCTCGGGCTCGACAACCGGCTCAGGCGCAGCCACGGGGGCAACCACCACGGGGGCTGGCTCAGGCGTCGGCTCAACGGGGGCAGCAACCACTGGCGCGACCACCGCCACGCCAGCCACTGGTTTGGCGGAATCAACTGTGGCCTGGCTGATCCCCACTGGCTTTAGCGGCTGTCTCGGCGCCTCGGCCGAATCCGCCGGTCGGAACGCCAGCATCCGCAGCAGGACCATCTCGAAGCCTCCGCGCGGGTCCGGTGCCAAAGGCAAGTCGCGACGACCGATCAGGCCCATCTGGTAGTAGAACTGCACGTCTTCGGCCGGCAACGCCTGGGCCAGGGCCAACACGCGGTCGCGGTCGCCATGGCCGTTGTCGACACCTTCCGGCAACGCCTGGGCGATAGCGACGCGGTGCAACACATTGAGGATTTCCGAGAGCACGCCGTTCCAGTCCGGACCTTGCTCCGACAGGTGGCGCACCGCTTCGAGCAACGCCTTGGCATCGCCCTCGATCAGCGCGTGCAGCACGTCGAACACCTGGCCGTGGTCCAGGGTGCCGAGCATGGCGCGCACATCGGCGGCCATGACCTTGCCTTCACCAAAGGCGATGGCCTGGTCGGTGAGGCTCATGGCATCGCGCATCGAACCATCGGCGGCGCGGCCGAGCAGCCACAGTGCGTCGTCTTCGAACGGTACGTTCTCGACGCCCAGCACGTGGGTCAAATGCTCCACCACGCGCTCGGGGGTCATGTTTTTCAGGGAGAACTGCAGGCACCGCGACAGGATCGTTGCAGGAAGTTTCTGCGGGTCGGTGGTGGCCAGGATGAATTTGACGTAGGGCGGCGGCTCCTCCAGGGTTTTCAACAAGGCGTTGAAGGAATGGCTGGAGAGCATGTGCACTTCGTCGATCAGGTAGACCTTGAAGCGTCCACGGCTCGGCGCGTACTGCACGTTGTCGAGCAGCTCGCGGGTGTCTTCGACCTTGGTGCGGCTCGCGGCGTCGATCTCGATCAGGTCGACGAAACGCCCTTCGTCGATCTCGCGGCACACCGAGCAGGTGCCGCAGGGCGTCGAAGTGATACCGGTTTCACAGTTCAGGCATTTGGCGATGATGCGCGCAATGGTGGTCTTGCCCACCCCCCGAGTACCGGTGAACAGGTAGGCGTGGTGCAGCCGTTGGCTGTCCAAGGCATTGATCAGAGCCTTGAGCACATGGGTCTGGCCGACCATTTCGCGGAACGAGCGCGGACGCCATTTACGTGCAAGAACCTGATAACTCATCGAAAACCGTCGCAACTGGGAAGCGGGAGCCGGTAATGCTAGCGGAGCAAGGGGGAAATTGCATCCGGCACGCTCGTCTAATCTGACTAAGCTCTGCTGACTGGCCCCGAAAAGGCCTGAACCCGGAGAGTGTATGCGCGTAGTCCTGGGCACTTTATGGATGATGACCACGGCTTGCCTGGCGGCGCCTGCGCCGCTGCGTTTCTCGGTTTCCGACAGCTGGGCAATGCCCATGGTGCAACTGGAGGACGGCCGGCCCACCCAAGGCATTTTATATGACCTGATGTTGAGCCTGGCCACCCAGGTGGGTCGGCCAGCGCAGTTCCACGTACTGGCGCGGGCGCGTATCTCGACGGCCATGCAAAATGGCGATATCGACGTGCGTTGTTACGTCACCCAGGCCTGGTTCGAAAATATGTCCGGCGATTACACCTGGAGCATCCCGCTGATGGTGCAGCGCAACCTGCTGGTCAGTACCCAGGAGCCCGTGCAGCCGGTGCAGGCGAGCAAGTTGGCGCCCCAATCGATCGGGACCGTGCTCAACTATCGCTACACCAGCCTCGACCCGCTGTTTGCCAGCGGCCAACTGGCCCGTGACGATGCGCGCAGTGAAGAGCAGGTGCTGCAAAAACTGGTGGCAGGGCGTTTCAAGTTTGCGGTGAGCAACGAATGGATACTCGACCGTTTCAACCAGCGCATGCCGGTGGGCAAGAAGCTGCATAAGGTCGCGGTGATTGATGAGCAGAAGATCGGCTGCACCGTGCGCAATGACCCCGACGTACCAGTGCAGCGGATCCTGCGCACCCTGCTGCGAATGAAAATGTCCGGCGAGATCGATGAAATCATCAAGCTGTACACCGGCGAGACTCCTGACAAGAACTGACAGTGCGGCCTTATAGACTCAGCGCTCTCAAACGCCCGTTCTCAAGGAGCCCGCATGAATACCGTCGCCCATTACTTCCTGTTGTACGTCGACAGCCCGGCCACCAGCGCCAACTTCTATAGTCGTCTGCTGGACAAGCCACCGGTGGAGCTCAACCCGACGTTTGCCCTGTTCATTCTCGACAATGGCGTAAAGCTGGGGCTGTGGTCACGTCACACCGTGGAGCCGGCGGCGCAGTTCACGGGGGGTGGCGGTGAAGTGGGTTTCTCGCTGCCCGACACGGCGGCCGTGGACGCGCTGCACGACCTATGGGTCGAGCGCGGCGCCCTGATTGTCCAATCACCGACGGCTTTGGATTTCGGCTACACCTTTGTCGCCCAGGACCTCGATGGCCACCGCTTGCGCGCGTTTAGCCTGAGCGACTGACCGCCAGCGCCCCTCCAGGCTGATGGCCGCCACGCTGGCCAGCACGATCACAGCGCCCAGCATCACCTGCAAGGCGATGTGTTCGCCCAGCAATGTCGCGGCCATCAGCATCGCCACCGGCGGGATCAGGTACATCGCCACCGACGCGCGACTGACCTCCACATGTTTCAACACGTACCCCCAGGCCAGATACGCCAAGGCGCTGGGAAAAATACCGAGCACCAGCACCGCCCCGTTCTCCGCCAACGGCGCCTGCACCACCGCAGCAGGCAGGCCCGGCAGGTTCACACACAGCATCAGGGTGCCGGCCCACACCATGTAGCACGCCATGGTCAACGGACTGTAACGGTGGGCATAGTGTTTCTGCAGAGCGAAATACACGCTCCACGACACCGCCGCCAGCAGGATCAACAAGCCACGCGGGTCGATCTCTCCCAGCCCCTGATCCCCCCAGATCACCACCACCACGCCGAGCAGCCCCAGCAATACGCAGCCCCAGCGCCAAGCGCTGACCCGCTCCTTCAGGCAGAAAAACGCGATCAGCACACTGAACAGCGGCGCCGACTGCGCGAGTACGCTGGACGCCGCCGCCGTTACCCATTGCTGTCCGTAATTGATCGCAGTGTGATGCAGGAACACGCCGAAGAACCCCAACACCAGCAACCAGGGCACATCGCGCAGGTGCGGTCGGCCGATGCCCATCACCAGCGCCACACCGCCCATGAACACCGATGCAATCAAAAACCTTAACAACGCCAATTGGCCGGGGCTGTAGCTGTGCAGCCCCATGTGCACGCCAATCGGCGAATAGGCCCAACACAGGATGACGCTGGCGATGACTAGCGTAAGCTTTACGGGTGAAGGGCTATTCATCGACGGCGTCCAGAAACTGGGAAGGAGTGCCGTCAGTCTTGGCCCGAGTAAGGCGCAGGACAATTAACCGTTTCTGACTTCTGCAATCACTGGAACTGAGCAATGGAACTGGCCCAACTGAAAATGGTGCGAGCCGTGGCGCAAACCGGCAGCGTGGCCCAAGCAGCCGTGCTGCTGCATTGCGTGCCGTCCAACGTCACCACGCGCATCAAGCAGCTGGAAGGCGAGCTGGGCACCCCCCTATTCATCCGCGCCGGGCGTGGGCTGGCCATCAGTGCCGCCGGAGAGATTTTCCTGGATTACTGCGAGCGCATTCTCGCGCTGGTGGATGAGTCCAAACGCGCCGTGGACGCCAACGCGATTCCCCGTGGCACCTTGCGGATCGGCGCGGTGGAGTCCAGCGCCAGCGGGCGTTTGCCGCCACTGCTGGCGGAGTATCACCGGCGCTATCCCAATGTCAGCCTGGAACTGGTGACGGGCGCCTGGGGCCCGTTGCTCGACGACCTGCAACACCATCGCTTGGACGTGGCGCTGGTAGCCGTCGGCGACAAGCGCCCCAAGCTCGAACACAGCGTGGTCTACAGCGAGCGCCTGGTGCTGATCGCCAGCGCGTCGAGTGCCCCCATCAATGGCGCCAAGGACCTCGCCGGCCGCACCTTGCTGGTCTGGCCACCCGGCTGCCCGTATCGCGCAGCCCTGGAAAACTGGGTCAAGCCCCATGACTTCAAGCCGAGCATCGCCAGCTATGCCAGTTGGGGCACGATCATCGGCTGCGTCAGCGCCGGGATTGGCGTGGCATTGGCGCCGGAAGGCATCCTGGCGCGCTATGAGCAGGCCACTCAGCTGGCGTCTTATCGATTTGAAGAGCTGGCGGCCGTGGATAACCTGCTGTTCTGGCACAAGGACACCCAGCGACATCTGGCCAGGGATGCATTCGCCGGGCTGTTGCGGGAGACGTTCGGCTAACTCGCAACATGTTGTTTCGGTTATCCTCTCGCGAAATTAATTCAAAATGTAAGGGACTACCATGAATTACTTCCGCTTGTTGTTAGCGGCAGCCGCCCTGAGCCTGCCTGCTGCACCCGCCGTTGCTGCTGCCGCGCCTGCCCCCGTTGAAGCCAGCGCACCCGCCGAAACGGCGGAACACTTTCTGACGTCACTCAAGCAAAAGACCGGCACGGTCACCCTGCCCAGCGGCATTGCCACCCTCAAGCTCAACGACGAGTTCTACTACCTCGACCCTGCCGATACCGAGCGTCTGCTGACCGACGGCTGGGGTAACCCGCCGGGCTTCAAGACCCTGGGCATGATCGTGCCCAAAGCCGTCAGCCCGTTGTCGGAACGCGGCTGGGGCGTGATCGTGAGCTACAAGGCTGATGGGCATATTTCCGACGAAGATGCGGCAAAAATCGACTACGCCGACCTGCTCAAGCAGATGCAGGAAGAAGATGAAGCAGAGAACCAGGAGCGCCAGAAACAAGGCTACGCCGGCCTGCATCTGCTGGGCTGGGCCGAGCCGCCACACTACGACGACACCACCCACAAGATGTACTGGGCCCGCGAACTGAAGGCCGACGACGCCGACCAGACCACCCTCAACTACAGCATCCGCGTGTTGGGCCGTGAAGGGGTGCTGGAACTCAATGCCGTCGCCGCCATGGCCGACCTGGCCACCATCAAACAGGAACTGCCCAAGGTCCTGGCTTTTACCAACTTCACCGACGGCAACCTCTATACCGACTTCAACCCGAAAACCGACAAGCTCGCCACTTACGGCCTCGCCGCGTTGGTTGCCGGCGGGATTGCCGCCAAGGCCGGGCTATTTGCCAAGATCGGTATCTTCCTGCTTGCCGCGAAGAAGTTTCTGGTGATCGGTGTGGTGGCGCTGCTCGCCCTGATTCGCAAGCTGTTCAACCGCAACAAGGCCTGAACCCCAGACACCAAAACGCCGCAGCGTGCCCGGCACACTGCGGCGTTTTGGCGGATGACTCAGTTAGGCGCGGCCAGGCGACTGTATTGATCCTGGCTGATCCAACCACTGAACGAGCGGTCCTCGGCATTGATGAATTCGACCTGGGCCCAGCCGTCCTTGAAGGCCAGCACACCGACCACATCGCGCTTGACGATATACGGACGCTTGGCCGCCTTGGCGCCTGGGGTTTTCAGCAGGTAAGCCTTGTCGGCAGAGACCGTCACCAGGCCGATCCATTTTTTGCTGGCGGTCTGGGTCAGGTCCAGGCCGGTGGCAATCTCCGGCATCAGCACATTCATGCAGCCTGGGTGCTGGCGGCCCTCTTCCACCGTCAGGGTGACGCCATCGGACGAAGGCGCCACGCTGCCGGGATGAGCCTCATCGAGCCAAGTGGTGAGCGCCTCAGGCTTGCCTTGCAGATAAAACGCGCAACTGCGGGTGACGCCCTCGCCCATGGCTTCCGAATAGAACCCTTCGACCTGATGCTCCGGCGTCACTGCCAGCATCAGCCCTTCGTACTTGCCCGAATGCAACCCAGCCGAACCGGCCAAGGCAGAGCCCACGGCGCACAACGACAACACACCGATTGCTAGAAAACGGATCATCCTATTTTTTCCCTTCAAGTTTTTCGTAGGCTTTCTGCATAAGGACGTCGTAGTTGCCGTAGTCCTCGCCGTTATAGTTACGCGCCATGCCGGTAAAGTCCTTGGCTTTCATGGCCTTCATCAATGCCGGGCTCTTGCTGCAAAAGCCCAGGAACGCTTTTAGTTGGTTGCCGGCATTCACTTTTAATGCTGCCGAAAACTCAAACACCGTCTTGTAACCGCACGAGGCAAAGTTGAAGCCCATGATCTGGAACATGCCCCACGAAGCCGACATGAGTGCCGCTTCCTGATCCAGAGCAAACGCAGTGGCCATGGTTTCCCACGCCTTGGTCTGGTCCTTGTTGTTGGTCTGCCACTGCGGCCCGGCCTTTTTCTTGTAGGGGTAGGACAGCAGCGGATGCGCCTGGTCGTAGATGTGCTTGGTGTACTTGCGAAACAAGTGCCCTTCAAACGCGATCACCGGCAACTTGGCCGGGCCGAACCCCGAACGCCCACCGGACTCGACGGTGGCGAAGGCCTTGATGATATTCACCGAAATACCGCTGCCTAACTGCGTGGCAGCGTTCTGGAAGTCCGTTTCGCTGAGGGTCATGCCCCCGTCGCACGTGGCCTGGAGCATTAATTGCCGGTTACGCCGCTCGGCCTCGATCATCGCGCGCATGCGCTCCAGGTACACATTGACTGTGGCCTGCACCGCATCGCCCTGGTTGTTGCCAAAGGCGTTGAGAAAAGTGGGAATACGCATTGCCGGAAAGGCCTTCACCGGCACTTTCACCGCTTCCTCGATCAGGCTGTTGAAGGTGCGACCGGTGGGATCGATCACGCCATCGGGGTGGGCGTATTTGAGATGGCGGAACTGGTACTGGCTGATGCACTGCACCAACTGGCCGTCGCATTTACCGTTTTCGGCCAGCGGGAAACCCATCTTGGGAATGATCAGATTGAATAAATACTGGATGCACTGCACATCGGCGGGCAAGTTGCGGGCTTTACCCGGAGCGCCTACCGAAGCACTGATAAGACGAGGTAAACCTTGCAGGCTTTTCATCACAGACATCCTTGTTAGTTAAAGAAGTGATAGCACTTCAATATCAAGTCGGCGCCATTGTCATATTCTGAAACAAGTGGCCGGCGGAAACTAACAAGGCGGTTTGGGGTTGTCCAGAGAAGGCTTGGAAAGTTGTGAAACAGCCGTCATCGACTGCGCAATAAAAAATCGGCAGTTGACTGGAAATAAGTCATTTGGATTTGAAGCGAAGGGGGTATTGCAAGGAAGAGCGTTATGGAGGCAACCCCACCAGCCACACCCCGGCACACAATGTTCCCGCTGTGGCTGCTGCCTTCCGGCTCTGACCAGGTTCACGGGTAATCGTTGCGGGGGGACCGATGGGGTCACCATAACGACGCTGGCCTCTCGGCAAGCGGGGCCATTGTACCGATCTCATCGGAAGTTACAACCGTTGGTGACGGATTAAAAATATGAAGGGGTTCAAGCACTTGCCATGGCCGTCAGCATCTACGCCATCCCCTTTGGGAGGGGACTTGCCCCGATAGCGGTCTGCCAGCCAATAAATCAGTGACTGACCCACCGCTATCAGGGGCAAGCCCCCCTCGCACATTGGTTCATCATTGTGCCTGCAACACCTCATCCGCCCGACCACCCTCTTCCTGGATGACCAGGTGAATAAAGTGCAGCTTGGCAATCACCGCCGGTGGCAGCACGAACGGGTAAAAATCGGGCTGGCCCATGGCGCGGGACAGCTCATTGAGCATGCCGGCCAGTTCGATCCAGGCGTTGACGAAGGACAGGAATGCCACGCCGCCGGGATGTTCAGGGTCGTAGAGCGTGGTGAGGGGGAATGGCTGGTAATCCAGGTCCATCTCACGGGCGCTCATGCCAAAGCCCAGGGCGGTGTCGACGGCGTCCATCATGTGCAGGTAGTGGGCCCAGGTTTCGGCCCAGTCTTCCCAGGGGTGCATGGTGGCGTAGGCACTGACGCAGGTTTGCTGCCAGTCGGGGCGTGGGCCGTTCTGGTAGTGCTGGTCAAGGGCGTCGGCGTAACTGGCGCGTTCGTCGCCGAACACCTGGCGAAAAGGCTCCAGCCAGTGGCTGTTGGCGATCAGGCGGTCCCAGTAATAGTGGCCGACCTCATGGCGAAAATGGCCCAGCAAGGTGCGGTAGGGTTCGCGCATCTGCACCCGGATTTTTTCGCGGTGGGCGTCGTCGGCTTCCTTGATGTCAAGGGTGATCAGGCCGTTGGCATGCCCGGTCATGGGCGCGTTGCCTTCCAGGTCGATGCCGACGAAGTCGAACGCCAGACCAATGTCCTCGTCGACGCTTTTGGGCACCACTTGCAGGCCCAGGCTGATCAACTGCGCCACCAGCCGACGCTTGGCGGTCTCCACCTTGCGCCAGCGCTCGGGGTTCTCCGGGATCGACAGGTCGGGAATGGTGCGGTTGAGGCTGCACGCCACACACAGCGGCGCAGTGCTGTGGGCGGGAATCAGCCAGTTGCAGGCCGCCGCGGTGTCGAGGTTGGCACAACGGCGAAAAGCGCCGGCGTCGAGGTTGTCGTCTTGCAGCCAGGTGCCTTCCACGGGCCCAGGCTGCAAGGAGGACAAGCGGCTTTGCTGCGGCTGATGACCCAGCAGCGCGTGGCAAGCCAGGCACTGGCTGTTGCGAAAGAACAGCGCCTGCCCGCACCGACACTGCCACACCTTGCTGTTGCGCGAGGTTTCGGCCATGAACGGTGCGGCGATGCGCGAACTGAGTTGCTCGAAGTAGCGGAACATGGCGATCTCTCTCTGGGTGACTGAGACTAGATCATTTCGGACTCAGGATCGTTCCACTTTCTTCAGGGGCTGCGTCCCAGCGCGGCGAGGGGCCAAGCCCGCTCACCACAGGCGCCGCGTCAGACCGAAATATTGTGTTTGGCAAGGAACGCGACAAAGGCCTCTTCGTCCAGCACTTTCAAGCCCAGTTCGCTGGCCTTGGCCAACTTGGAGCCGGCACCCGGCCCAGCCACCACGCAATGGGTCTTCGCCGACACGGAACCGGCCACCTTGGCGCCGAGGCTTTCGAGCTTGTCCTTGGCCACGTCGCGGCTCATCAGTTCCAGAGAGCCGGTGAGCACCCAGGTATGCCCCGCTTCGGGCAGGCCTTCGACCACCTTCTTCTCGCTCTGCCAGTGCATGCCGAAGTCCTTGAGCTGCTGCTCAATCGCCACGGCGCGGCTGGCGTTGTCCGGGTTATCAAAGAAGTCGCGCACAGCCTTGGCCTGCTTCTCCGGCAGCGCCTGGCGCATGTCGAGCCAGTCCGCCTTGATCACGCCCTCCAGGCTGCCGAACTTATCCGCAAGTTTCTGCGCAGCGCCAGGGCCCACGGAGGGTACGTGCAGCTTGTCCAAGAAGCCGCCCAAAGTGGTACTGGCGGCGAACTCGGCGCTCAGCTCACCCTGATCCTGCAATTGCAGGCCGCATTCATCCGGCGACAACAGCGCGCCGATCACGTCCTGGTTGTGGCGGTCTTCAAAGAAGCTGTGGATCTCGTGTGCCACTTCCAGGCCCACATCCGGCAAGTACGTCAGCACTTCCGGCAAGGCCTTCTGCACGCGCTCAAGGGACGCCAGGGAGCGCGCCAGCACCTTGGCGGTCTCTTCGCCCACATCGGGAATGCCCAGTGCGTAGATAAAGCGCGCCAGGGTCGGGGTCCTGCTGTTTTCGATGGCAGTGATCAGTTTCTTGCTGGAGATATCGGCAAAGCCTTCCAGGTCGATGATCTGCTCGTATTTGAGTTTGTAGAGGTCGGCCGGCGAACCGATGAGTTTTTCATCCACCAGTTGCTCGATGGTTTTGTCACCGAGCCCGTCGATGTCCATGGCCCGGCGCGAGACGAAATGGATAATCGCCTGCTTGAGTTGCGCACCACACGCCAGGCGCCCGACGCAGCGGTACACCGCGCCTTCGCTGACGGTTTCCTTGCCCTTGCTGCGCTTGACCAGTTGCGTGCGCTCCACATGGGAGCCGCACACCGGGCAGCTTTCGGGGATCTGCACCGCACGGGCGTGTTCCGGGCGGCGCTCGGTGACCACAGAGACCACCTGCGGGATGACATCCCCGGCACGCCGGATGATCACGGTGTCGCCGATCATCAGGCCCAGGCGCGCCACTTCATCCATGTTGTGCAGGGTGGCGTTGGACACGGTGACGCCCGCCACCTTGACCGGTTTCAAGCGCGCCACTGGGGTTACGGCGCCGGTGCGGCCGACCTGGAATTCCACGTCGAGCAGTTCGGTAAGTTCTTCCATGGCCGGGAATTTATGCGCGATGGCCCAGCGCGGTTCGCGGGCGCGGAAGCCCAGTTCACGTTGCGAGGCAATGCTGTTGACCTTGAACACCACGCCGTCGATTTCATACGGCAGGCTGTTACGTCGCTCGCCGATATCGCGGTAGTAATCCAGGCAATCCTGAATACCCTTGGCCAGCTTCAGCTCATGACTGATGGGCATGCCCCATTTCTGCAACTGCTGCAGGTTGCCGATATGGGTATCGCTGATGTCGGTGGTCACGCCATAGCAGCAGAATTCCAACGGACGGCTGGCGGTGATCTTCGAATCCAACTGGCGCAGGCTGCCGGCCGCAGCATTGCGCGGGTTGGCGAAGGTCTTGCCGCCGACCTCCAGTTGCGAGGCGTTGAGCCGCTCGAAGCCGGCCTTGGACATGAACACTTCGCCACGTACTTCCAGGGACGCCGGCCAGCCGCTGCCCTGCAGTTTCAGCGGGATATTGCGCACGGTGCGCACGTTGACGCTGATGTCTTCGCCGGTAGTGCCGTCGCCTCGGGTAGCGCCGCGCACCAACTCGCCGTCCTGATAAAGCAGACTGACCGCCAGGCCATCGAGCTTGGGCTCGCAGCTGTACTCCACCGCCGCGCCACCGCCAAACAGATCGCCCACCGGCAGGTCGAGGCCTTCGGTGACCCGGCGATCAAACTCCAGCATGGTGGTTTCATCAAACGCGTTGCCCAGGCTGAGCATCGGGATCTCGTGGCGTACCTGGGTGAAGGCGGACAACGCCGCACTGCCGACCCGCTGCGTCGGCGAATCCCGCGTCACCAGGTCCGGATGCTCGGCCTCCAGGGCCTTGAGCTCGTGGAACAGCCGGTCGTACTCGGCGTCCGGAATGCTCGGCTCGTCGAGGACGTGGTAACGGTAGTTGTGCTGATCCAGTTCAGCGCGCAGTTCGAGGATGCGGGTGTGGGCGGCGGTCATGGGTGTTCTCTCATAAAGCAAAAGAGCAGCCGAAGCTGCTCAAATGTTGGTGCGCTTATTCTAATGACAACGCTGGAAACCAATCCTCAGCGTTTCTGTGTCAGGGCGCGACGCTCGAACTCGACGATGCGCTGACGGTAGTGTTCGATGGTCTGCGCGGTCAGGACGCTGCGTTGGTCGTCCTTAAGCTCGCCGTTGAGCTCCTGGGACAGCTTGCGGGCGGCGGCCACCATCACGTCGAACGCTTGTTTCGGGTGACGCGGGCCCGGCAGGCCGAGGAAGAAGCTTACGGCCGGGGTGCTGAACAGGTCGATGTCGTCCAAGTCGAAGGTGCCTGGCTTGACCGCGTTGGCCATGGAGAACAGCACTTCGCCGTTGCCAGCCATGCTTTCGTGGCGGTGGAAAATATCCATCTCGCCAAAGCGCAGGCCGCTTTCGAGGATGTTCTGCAGCAGGGCCGGGCCCTTGAAGCCGGCGGCGTCGCGGCAGATCACGCTGATCACCAGCACTTCTTCGGCGGCCGGCTGATCGTTGACCGACTGGCGCGGCGCGTTCTTACCGGCGTTTTCATCCGGGAAGTCATCGTCACGGCTGCTGAAGCTCGGACCTTCATCCACATCGAGGTTGAGGTCACCCTGATGGGGTTCGGCAACGCCGGCGCTGGCACGTTTGCCACGCTTGGAAGAGGGTTCACGGGCTTCACGCAAAGGCGCGCTCATGGATGGCAGGTCATGCTCGTCCAGTTGCGGCTCTTTATGGGTATCCAGCACACGGGGCGGCCCCAGCAATTCGGCGCTGCCGTCGTCGTCGGGCAAGTTGGACAGGTTGCGGTCCAGACGGAATTTGAGCTTGCCCTTGCCACCGCGCATGCGGCGCCAGCCATCAAAAAGAATACCGGCAATGACAATTATGCCGATGACGATCAGCCACTCGCGCAGACCGATTTCCATGTAATCCCGTGCCTCTAATAAAAAATGCTGAAAAATAAGGGGTTTAGCACCGTGCAAACCGCTTTAAAACGTGGCGCCAACTCTATGTTCTGACTGACGTTTTGCCCACGCATACGAAAAATTGACATTAAACTAGCACGACCAAAGATAACTTTACACCGTCTGTCAAAATGCCTTGAACAAATATGTCCATTTGCCACTTTCGTCAGACCGGTAAATCGCCCTACAGCGCGCTAGGATTTTTCTGTGCTGCCAGGGCTTAGGATTCCACCATCGCCATCGCTTCTTCCACATCCACCGCAACCAATCGTGAACAGCCCGGCTCATGCATTGTCACCCCCATCAACTGATCAGCCATTTCCATGGCGATCTTGTTGTGGGTGATATAGATGAATTGCACCGTCTGGGACATCTCTTTGACCAGTCGTGCATAGCGTCCAACGTTAGCGTCATCCAGCGGAGCGTCAACTTCATCGAGCATGCAGAACGGCGCCGGATTCAACTTGAAGATGGCAAATACCAGGGCCAATGCGGTCAGGGCTTTTTCGCCGCCGGACAACAAATGGATAGTGCTGTTCTTCTTACCCGGAGGCCGCGCCATGATCGTTACCCCTGTATCGAGTAGATCTTCGCCAGTCAGTTCCAAGTAAGCGCTGCCACCACCGAAAACTTTCGGGAATAACGCCTGTAAACCGCCATTAATCTGATCAAAGGTATCTTTGAAGCGGTTGCGGGTTTCCTTGTCGATCTTGCGGATCACGTTTTCCAGGGTGTCCAGGGCTTCCACCAGATCGGCGTCCTGGGCATCCAGATAACGTTTGCGCTCGGACTGCTGCTGGTATTCATCGATGGCGGCGAGGTTGATCGCGCCAAGTCGCTGGATACGTGCGGCAATCCGTTCAAGTTCTTCTTCGGCTTCTTTCTCGTTGGCCTGGGCGGTCAAGGTGTTGAGCACGCCATGCAAGTCGTAGCCGTCTTCGAGCAACTGGTCTTGCAGGGTCTTGCGGCGCACGGTCAGGGCTTGCCATTCCATGCGCTGTTGCTCGAGCTGGCCGCGAATCAGCTGGGATTGCTGCTCGGCCTGGGTCCGGCGTTTTTCTGCATCGCGCAGTTCGCGGTCGGCGTCTTCGAGGGCGATCTGTGCGGTCTTGAGTTCTTCGTCGACGGTCATGCGCTTGTCGAGCAATTCTTCAAGCTTGAGGCGCAACTCTTCCAGCGGTGCTTCGCCCTCCTCCAGGTTGAGGCTCAGTTGCTCGCGCTTTTCGGTCAGGCGCTCGGACTGCATCTCCAGGCGCTCAAGGGCCTGGGCCGTGGACGCGTGCTGGGCCTTGAGCGAACCCAGGCGCACTGCCAACTGATGGGCGTGATCCTTGTGCTGCCGCGCTTCCTGGCGCACGCGGTCGAGGCGCTCGCGCAGGCTGTCGCGCTGAGCCAGCAGCAGTTCGCGCTGCTCGGTGTCCAGGGCCATGCTGTCGAGGGCTTCCTGCAATTGCAGGCGCGCTTCGCCGATCTGTTCGTGCTCCAGGGCGCGCTGCTCGCCCATCTCGGCCACTTCCTCGTCGAGGCGGGTGCGACGCAGGGTCAGTTGCTCGGCCTTGGCCTTGCTCGCAGAGAGCTGCGCTTTCAATTCGCCTTGCTGGCGCGCTTCGTCCTGCAACAGGCGGCGCAGGTGTTCACGACCGGTCTCTTGCTGGCGCTGGGTGGCGCGCACGGTTTGCAGTTCGGTTTCGAGGCTTTCCAGGGTAGCTTCGCGCTCTTCACGCTCGGCGATCAGCTTGACGATTTCCTGGCCACGGGCCAGAACGCCGCTTTCCGCTTCGCTGGCGCGGCGCACCCGCAGGAAGTGGCGGCCGACCCAGTAACCGTCGCGGCTGATCAGGCTTTCGCCGCCAGCCAGTTGACCACGCTGGGCCAGGGCCTGCTCCAGGGAATCCACCGGCCTGACCTGGCCCAGCCACGGCGACAGGTCAATCGCCGCCTCGACCTTGTCCAACAGGCTGCCCGGCACTCGCGTGCCATCAGCGGCGGGGCTGAGCAGACGCAGATCACCCTGGGCAAAACCGGCCAGGTCAAAGCCGCCAAAATCATCCACCAGTACGGCTTGCAGGTCGGCGCCTAAAACGGTCTCTACCGCCAGCTCCCAACCGAATTCAACTTTCAAGCCTTCGGCCAAACGCGGACGCTCGGCCAGGTGCTGATCACGCAGCCATTCGGCAGTGCCGGTGCCTGGGTCCAACGCCGCTTGCTGCAAGGCTTCAAGGGACGCCAGCCGGCCATTGAGCCGCTGCAAATCGCCCTGGGCCTGCTGCTGGGACTGGGTCGCCTGCTGCAGCTGCTGACGCAGTTGCTCCAGGCGCTCCACTTGTTGTTCTTCGCTGGCTTCCAGCTCTTCCAGGGTCATTTCGCTTTCGGCCAGTTGCTCGCTCAGCTCCATGATCGCCGCGTCTTCAGGGTCGGCGGCGAGCAGCACGCGCTCTTCCTGCAGACGACGCTGGCGCTCGGCCAGGCGTTCCATGCTGGTTTCCAGTTGCTGGATGCGCGACTGCTGCACCTCGGCCTGGCGCCGCGGTTCGGCGGATTGCAGGTTGAAGGCGTCCCACTGCTCCTGCCAACCGTGCATGGTGGTTTCGGATTCTTCCAGCGCAGCGGCGGCCTCTTCGGCGGCGGCGTTGGTGATTTCCTGCTCGGGGGTGAGCATGTCCAGCTCTTCACCCAATGTCAGCAGCAAGGTGCGGTCGTGGCCCAGGTGCGATTCGGTTTCCAGGCGCGCGCGTTCGGCTTCCTTCAAATCGTCCTGCAACTGGCGCAAGCGCTGCTGGCCGTGCTGGATGCTTTGCTCGACCCGGGCAATATCGCCGCCCACCGAGTAGAAGCGGCCCTGCACCAGATTGAAGCGTTCGGACAGGTCATGGTGCCCGTCGCGCAGGCGCTCGATGGCGGCGTCGGCATTGCGCTGCTCGGCCACCAACGCTTCAAAGCTGATTTCCTGGGTGCCGATAATCGCTTCGCGCTGGCCCACCTGTTCATTCAGCGCCTGCCAACGCAGGGCCGACAGTTGCGCCTTCAACTGGCGCTCTTCGCCCTTGTATTCCTGATACTTCTCGGCGGCCTGGGCCTGGCGGTGCAAGCGCTCCAACTGGCGCTCCAGCTCTTCGCGCAGGTCGGTGAGGCGGGCGAGGTTTTCATGGGTGCGGCGGATACGGTTTTCGGTCTCGCGGCGGCGCTCCTTGTACTTGGAGATGCCGGCCGCTTCCTCGATAAAGTTGCGCAGGTCTTCGGGCTTGGCTTCGATCAGCTTGGAGATCATGCCCTGTTCGATGATCGAATAGCTGCGCGGGCCCAGGCCGGTACCGAGGAAGATGTCGGTAATGTCCCGGCGTCGGCATTTGGTGCCGTTGAGGAAGTAACTGTTCTGGCTGTCGCGCGTCACCTTGCGGCGGATGGAGATTTCCGCGTAGGCCGCGTATTCGCCGATCAGGGTGCCGTCGGAGTTGTCGAACACCAGTTCGATGCTGGCCTGGCTCACTGGCTTGCGGCTGGTGGAGCCGTTGAAGATGACATCGGTCATCGACTCGCCACGCAGGTTTTTTGCCGAGCTCTCGCCCATCACCCAGCGTACGGCGTCGATGATGTTCGACTTGCCGCAGCCATTGGGCCCGACCACTGCCGCCATGTTACTGGGGAAGTTCACCGTGGTCGGGTCGACGAAGGATTTGAACCCCGCCAGTTTGATGCACTTGAGCCGCACGTTTAGGCGTCCGCCAACGCTGCGATGACCAGCGAGCTGCTGCGCTCGCAGTAGGCCGACAACACCTGGCGAATCTGCAGCAGGTCACGGGCGAGCACGGCGGCGAGCAGTTGCTCGAACAGCGCCAGGTACTCGCTCATGGACGCCTTGCGCTGATCCAGGGCCAGGTAATAGGCGCGGTTCATCGCCGGCTGCAGGTTCTCGACGGTTTCCTGCAAATACGGGTTGTTGGCAAAGGGGTACGCGGCGCGCATCACATTGAAGCATTCTTCGACAAAGGCACGGATGTCCTGGCGCTCGAAATTGCTCACCAGGCGCTGCTGGATCTGCACGAACGGCGCCATGTCCGCCTGGGTCTGCCAGCCCTGGGCGACCGCATTGCCGAGCAGGATATACAGCTCGCTCATCAGCGTGCACAGGCTCTGCACCTTGTGCGCAGTCAGCTCGGTGACGTGGGCACCACGGCGCGGCAGGATCGCGATCAGGTGCCGGCGTTCGAGGATCAGCAAGGCTTCGCGCACGGAACCACGGCTGACATTGAGCGCCAGTGTGACTTTCTGTTCCTGGATCCGCTCCCCAGGCTTGAGATCGCCGCGAATGATACGTTCGGCGAGGTGGTGAGCGATTTGCTCGGCGAGACTGTCCGGCGCCTTGAACGTCATGTTTTCCCTTCAAAATCTTCTATCGGTACAAGCGCGGCAGTGTAGCGCATTGGCCCGCTGATGGCGCTACGCCCACGGTGGCGAATTTGGCATGAAATAAGCAGCACTGAAAACCCACACGCCCCCAAAAACGCCGGTTTCAGAAGACTGAACCATAATTGAAAGTGTTGCGATCGCAATTTCTTGACCTTCTGGTCAGAAAATCGTTGACCGAAAAGTCAGACATGACTAGATTCGGCGCAAAGCGGTTAACAACAATAATGAGTCTGCGAGGCCTTCCGTGATCCAGTTTTTACTTAACCAGGAACTCCGTAGCGAGCACGCCCTGGACCCCAATCTGACCGTGCTCAACTATCTGCGCGAGCATGTGGGCAAATCCGGCACCAAGGAAGGCTGCGCCAGCGGCGACTGCGGTGCGTGCACGGTGGTGGTGGGCGAGCTGCACACCGATCCGCAGGGCGCCGAGCAGATTCGTTATCGCAGCCTCAATTCCTGCCTGACGTTTGTGTCGTCGTTGCACGGCAAGCAACTGATCAGTGTCGAAGACCTCAAGCACCAGGGCCAACTGCACAGCGTTCAAAAAGCCATGGTCGAGTGCCACGGCTCACAATGCGGCTTTTGCACCCCCGGTTTTGTGATGTCGTTGTTCGCCCTGCAAAAGAACAGTGACGCTCCCGACAGCCAAAAGGCCCACGAAGCCCTGGCCGGCAACCTGTGCCGCTGCACCGGCTATCGCCCGATCCTCGCCGCCGCCGAACAGGCCTGCTGCAACAAGCCAGCGGACCAGTTCGACAGCCGCCAGGCCGAGACCATCGCCCGCCTCAAAGCCATCGCGCCGACGCAAACCGGTGAACTCAACAGCGGCGACAAACGCTGCCTGGTGCCCCTCACCGTTGCCGACCTCGCCGACCTCTACGATGCTTACCCCCAAGCTCGCCTACTGGCCGGCGGCACCGACCTGGCGCTGGAAGTCACCCAGTTCCACCGCACCCTGCCGGTGATGATCTATGTCGGCAACATTGAAGAGATGAAGCGCATCGAATCCTTCGACGACCGCCTGGAAATCGGTGCGGCCACTGCCCTCTCCGATTGCTACACCGCGCTGCACCACGAATACCCGGACTTCGGCGAGCTGCTGCACCGCTTCGCCTCCCTGCAGATCCGCAACCAGGGCACCCTGGGCGGCAATATCGGCAACGCCTCGCCCATCGGTGACTCGCCGCCACTGCTGATCGCCCTCGGCGCGCAGATCGTGCTGTGCAAGGGCGACGTACGCCGCACCTTGGCACTGGAAGACTACTTCATCGACTACCGCGTGACGGCGCGCCAGGACAGCGAGTTCATCGAGAAAATCATCGTGCCCAAGGGCCACGCGCTGTTCCGCGCCTACAAGGTTTCCAAGCGCCTGGACGATGATATTTCCGCCGTGTGTGCGGCCTTCAATCTGAAGATCGACAACGGTGTGATCAGCCAGGCCCGCGTCGCCTTCGGCGGCATGGCCGCCACGCCAAAACGTGCGAAAAGCTGCGAAGCCGTGTTGGTCGGCGCCACCTGGAACTCTGCCACCGTCGAGAAAGCCTGCGCCGCCCTCGCCGAGGATTTCACCCCGCTCTCGGACTTCCGAGCCAGCAAGGAATACCGCCTGCTCAGCGCGCAAAACCTGCTGCGCAAATACTTCATCGAACTGCAAACGCCGCACATCGAGACTCGGGTGACCGCTTATGTCTAACCATCACGCCGTGGAAAAAACCCAGGCCGAACTGGCCGCGCTGTTTGCCCAGGACCTGACCTCCGGGGTCGGCCGCAGCGTCAAGCATGACAGCGCCGCCAAGCACGTATCCGGTGAAGCGCAGTACATCGATGACCGCCTGGAATTCCCCAACCAATTGCACCTGTATGCGCGCATGTCCGACCGCGCCCATGCCCGGATCATCAGCATCGACACCGCGCCCTGCTACGCCTTCGACGGTGTGCGTATCGTCATCACCCACGAAGACGTGCCGGGCCTGAAAGACATCGGCCCGCTGCTGCCCGGCGATCCCTTGCTGGCCATCGACATGGTGCAGTTTGTCGGCCAGGTCGTTTTGGCCGTGGCTGCCCGCGACCTGGACACCGCACGCAAGGCCGCGATGGCCGCCGTGATCGAATACGAAGACCTGGAGCCCGTGCTGGATGTGGTCGAGGCCTTTCGCAACAAGCATTTCGTGCTTGACAGCCACACCCACCAACGCGGTGATTCGGCCGGCGCACTGGCGACCGCCAAGCACCGCATCCAGGGCACGCTGCATATCGGCGGCCAGGAACACTTCTACCTGGAAACCCAGATTTCCTCGGTGATGCCCACCGAAGACGGCGGCATGATCGTCTACTGCTCCACACAAAACCCCACCGAAGTGCAGAAGCTGGTGGCCGAAGTGCTGGACGTGTCGATGAACAAGATCGTCGTCGATATGCGCCGGATGGGCGGCGGTTTCGGCGGCAAGGAAACCCAGGCCGCCAGCCCGGCGTGCCTGTGCGCGGTGGTGGCACGTCTCACCGGCCAGCCGACCAAGATGCGCCTGCCGCGCGTCGAAGACATGCTGATGACCGGCAAGCGCCACCCCTTCTACGTCGAATACGACGTCGGCTTTGACGACAGCGGTCGCCTGCACGGCATCAACCTGGAGCTGGCCGGTAACTGCGGCTGCTCGCCGGACCTGTCCAACTCGATCGTCGACCGCGCGATGTTCCATGCCGACAACTCGTACTACCTGGGCGACGCCACGGTGAACGGCCATCGCTGCAAGACCAACACCGCGTCCAACACCGCCTATCGCGGCTTCGGTGGCCCGCAAGGCATGGTTGCCATCGAGGAAGTGATGGACGCCATCGCCCGCCATCTGGCACTGGACCCGCTGGCGGTGCGCAAGGCCAACTACTACGGCAAGACCGAGCGCAACGTCACCCACTACTACCAGACCGTCGAGCACAACATGCTCGAAGAGATGACCGCCGAACTTGAAGCCAGCAGCCAATACGCCGAGCGCCGCGAAGCGATCCGCCTGTACAACGCCCACAGCCCGATTCTGAAAAAAGGCCTGGCGCTGACCCCGGTGAAGTTCGGGATCTCGTTCACTGCCAGCTTCCTGAACCAGGCCGGTGCGCTGATCCACATCTACACCGACGGCAGCATCCACCTGAACCACGGCGGCACCGAGATGGGCCAGGGCTTGAACACCAAGGTCGCGCAAGTGGTGGCCGAAGTGTTCCAGGTGGACATCGACCGCGTGCAGATCACCGCCACCAATACCGACAAGGTGCCCAACACCTCGCCGACTGCTGCTTCCAGCGGTGCAGACCTGAACGGTAAGGCCGCCCAGAACGCCGCCGAAACCATCAAGCAACGCCTGGTGGAATTCGCCGCGCGCAAGTACGACGTGAGCGAAGCGGATGTGGAATTCCACAACGGTCATGTGCGCGTGCGCGAGCAGATCCTGACCTTCGAGGCGTTGATCCAACAGGCGTATTTCGCCCAGGTCTCGCTGTCGAGCACCGGTTTCTACAAGACCCCGAAAATCTTCTACGACCGCAGCCAGGCACGCGGTCGGCCGTTCTACTACTTCGCCTTCGGCGCGGCGTGCTGCGAAGTGATCGTCGACACCCTGACCGGCGAATACAAGATGCTGCGCACCGACATCCTCCACGACGTGGGCGCCTCACTGAACCCGGCCATCGACATCGGCCAGGTGGAAGGCGGCTTTATCCAGGGCATGGGCTGGCTGACCATGGAAGAGTTGGTGTGGAACAACAAGGGCAAGCTGATGACCAACGGCCCGGCCAGCTACAAGATCCCGGCGGTGGCCGACATGCCGCTGGACCTGCGCGTGAAGCTGGTGGAAAACCGCAAGAACCCGGAAGACACGGTGTTCCACTCCAAGGCCGTGGGTGAGCCGCCGTTCATGCTCGGGATTGCCTCGTGGTGCGCGATCAAGGATGCGGTGGCGAGCCTGGCTGATTATCGCCATCAGCCGAAGATCGATGCGCCGGCGACACCGGAGCGGGTGTTGTGGGGGTGTGAGCAGATGCGCAAGGTGCAGGCGGCGACAGCTGTCGAGACTGAAACTGAAATGGCTTCGCTCTAGACCGAGGCGCTGCCATCGGGAGCAAGCCCCCGATGACGGCCTGACAGACACCACAAGAGGTGACTATGAACAACTGGATCAGCGCCCTCGCCGACCTGCAAAACCAAGGCGAACCCTGTGTACTGGTGACCATCATCGAAGAGCTCGGCTCCACGCCGCGCAATGCCGGTTCGAAGATGGTGATCAGTGCCGCGCAGACCTTCGACACCATCGGTGGCGGACATCTGGAATACAAGGCCATGCAGCTCGCCCGCGACATGCTTGTGCGCGGCCAGCAGAACACCCATCTGGAGCGCTTCAGCCTCGGCGCTAGCCTGGGCCAGTGCTGCGGTGGCGTCACCGTGCTGCTGTTCGAACCCATGGTTCAGGTGCAGGCGCAGATTGCGGTGTTCGGCGCCGGCCATGTCGGCCGCGCGTTGGTGCCGTTGCTGGCGAGCCTGCCGTGTCGGGTGCGCTGGATCGATTCGCGCGAGCAGGAGTTTCCGGAACATATCCCCCAGGGCGTGCGTAAAATCGTCAGCGAAGAGCCGGTGGACGAAATTGCCGACCTGCCAGTGGGCAGTTACTGCATCGTCATGACCCACAATCACGCACTGGATCTGGAACTGTCTGCCGCCCTGCTCAAGCGCAGTGACTTTACCTACTTCGGCCTGATCGGCTCGAAAACCAAACGCGTCAAGTTCGAACACCGCCTGCGCGATCGCGGCTTCGACGCCGCGCAGTTGCTACGCATGCGCTGCCCCATGGGCCTAACCGAGGTGAAGGGCAAGTTGCCGGTGGAGATCGCCATCTCCATCGCCGGCGAAATCATCGCCACGTATAACGCCAATTTCGGCCAGCACACCGCGAGCGCCGAACCCATTGCCAAATTGCTGCCGGCCTCGCGCCGCAGCCAAGCTATCAATTGAGACGACCATGCCTTTGACTCGCAAAGCCTACCGTGCCGCCCTCCTGCACAGCATCGCCGACCCCGCTGAAGTTGGGATCGAAGCCTCCTACGAGTATTTCGAAGACGGCTTGCTGGTGATCGAAAACGGCCGGATCAGCGCCATTGGCCATGCCGGCGACCTGCTACCGACCCTGCCTGCCGACATCGACATCACCCATTACCAGGATGCGCTGATCACTCCCGGCCTGATTGACACCCATATCCACCTGCCGCAAACCGGCATGGTCGGCGCCTATGGCGAGCAGTTGCTGGACTGGCTCAACACCTACACCTTCCCGTGCGAAAGCCAGTTCGCCGACAAGGCCCACGCCGAGGAAGTCGCAGATATTTTCATCAAGGAACTGCTGCGCAACGGCACCACCACCGCGCTGGTGTTCGGCAGCGTGCATCCGCAGTCGGTGAACGCATTTTTCGAAGCGGCGGAAAAACTCGACCTGCGCATGATCGCCGGCAAAGTGATGATGGACCGCAACGCCCCGGACTACCTCACTGACACCGCTGAATCCGGCTACCAGGAAAGCAAGGCGCTGATCGAACGCTGGCATGGCAAGGGTCGCCTGCACTATGCGGTCACGCCGCGTTTTGCGCCGACCAGCACGCCGGAGCAATTGGCGTTGGCCGGGCAACTGCTGGGCGAGTACCCGGACCTGTACATGCAGACGCACATCAGTGAGAACAAGCAGGAAGTCGATTGGGTAAAGGAGCTGTTCCCAGAGCGCAACGGCTACCTGGACGTGTATGACCACTACAAGCTGCTGGGTGAGCGCTCGGTGTTTGCCCACGGCGTGCACCTGTGTGATGACGAATGCGCGCGGTTGGCGCAGACGGGATCGGCGGTGGCGTTCTGTCCGACCTCGAACCTGTTCCTCGGCAGCGGTCTGTTTAACCTGCCGATGGCCGAGAAACACAAACTCAACGTTGGCCTGGGCACGGATGTGGGCGGCGGCACCAGCTTCTCACTGCTGCAAACCCTCAACGAAGCCTACAAGGTCATGCAACTGCAGGGCGCGCGGTTGAGCCCGTTCAAGTCGTTGTACCTGGCCACCCTCGGCGGCGCTCGGGCGCTGCGCCTGGAAGACAAGATCGGCACGTTGCAGCCGGGCACCGATGCAGACTTTTTGGTGCTGGACTACAACGCCACGCCACTGCTGAGCTATCGCTTGAAGCAGGCCAATAACATTGCCGAGACGTTGTTTGTGCTGATGACACTGGGGGATGATCGGACGGTGTTGCAGACCTACGCTGCCGGCCAACTCGTGCACCAACGCTGATCTGCGCCACAACACAAAACAAATGTGGGAGGGGGCTTACTCCCGATAGCGGTGGATCAGGCACTTCATTCAGTGACTGACACTCTGCCATCGGGGGCAAGCCCCCTCCCACATTTTTTAATCGGGTTTACAGCTTGACTGAAGAACGCCCCGGCTTCTTGGTCTGCAACAGATGCGAGAACACCGCATGCAAATCATCCGACGCACTTTCCTCGTCGAGGTTGAGCTTGCTGTCGATGTGATCCATGTGATGCATCATCAAATTCACCGCCAGCGCCGCGTCCCTCGCTTCGATCGCGTCGATCAGTTGCGTGTGCTCATCGTAGGAGCAGTGCGAGCGGTTGCCGCTTTCGTACTGCGCGATGATCAACGAAGTCTGGGACACCAGGCTGCGCTGGAAGCTGATCAGCGGCGCGTTTTTCGCGGCTTCGGCCAGCTTGAGGTGGAACTCGCCGGAAAGACGGATACCCGCACCGCGATCGCCACGGGAGAAACTGTCGCGCTCGTCGTTGACCATCTGGCGCAGTTCGGCCAGTTGCTCAGCGGTGGCGTGCTGCACCGCCAACTCGGTGATCGCTCGCTCTACCAGGCGCCGGGCCAGGAACACCTGGCGCGCTTCTTCCACGCTAGGGCTCGCCACCACCGCGCCACGATTGGGCCGCAGTAACACCACGCCTTCATGGGCCAGGCGCGACAGCGCGCGGCGAATAATGGTGCGGCTCACGCCGAAGATTTCGCCCAGTGCCTCTTCGCTCAATTTGGTACCGGGTGCTAGGCGCTGTTCGAGGATCGCCTCGAAGATATGCGCGTAGACGATATCGTCCTGGGTTCCGCTGCGACCGGACTTACCGGCTCGCGGTTGTTTCTTGAGAGGTTGCAACTGTTCGTTCATGGGCACTCGGGTAGGGAGAACGGCGGCGAATTAACGGTAATACGGCAAATTCAAGGTAATACGGCAACATGGGGTCGCTGGCAAGTATCACCTAAAAACACGGCACATTGTACACAACCCACTGCGCCAACACACTGTACGGCTGTTTGCGGTGCCGTCTGTATTGCAATGAGTCGTTACGTTTGAGTTTAGGCTTGAATCTGCGCCGTCACCGGCAAAACCCAGGTAAAAGGAACACCTCTCCATGACCGACGCCACCCAAGCGCCCTTGCGCCCGCTGGCCGACACTTCTGCATCGGCCGTCGTCGCCGGCTTTATCGCCATGATGACCGGCTACACCAGTTCCCTGGTCCTGATGTTCCAGGCCGGTCAGGCGGCCGGCTTGACCACTGCGCAGATTTCGTCATGGATCTGGGCGATTTCCATTGGCATGGCGGTGTGCAGCATCGGCCTGTCCCTGCGCTATCGCACGCCGATCACCATTGCCTGGTCCACCCCCGGCGCGGCGCTGTTGATCACCAGCCTGGGCGGTGTGAGTTACGGCGAGGCCATCGGCGCCTACATTACCTGCGCGGTACTGGTGACACTCTGCGGGCTCACCGGCAGTTTTGAAAAACTGGTCAAGCGCATCCCTGCATCGTTGGCGGCGGCGTTGCTGGCAGGGATCCTGTTCAAGATCGGCAGCGAGATTTTCGTCGCCGCGCAGC
Source organism: Pseudomonas sp. SH10-3B (assembly GCF_019891415.1). NCBI lineage: Bacteria > Pseudomonadati > Pseudomonadota > Gammaproteobacteria > Pseudomonadales > Pseudomonadaceae > Pseudomonas > Pseudomonas sp. SH10-3B. The sequence continues at coordinate 66,579 of NZ_JAFLXD010000014.1, forward strand.
ATCGCACCGGCCTGGTACTGGGGATGTTTTTCACCTACCTGGTGATCAAGCGCCTGTCGCCACGCTATGCGGTGCTGGCGGCATTGGTGATCGGCACCCTGCTGTCGGGGCTGATGGGCTTGCTGGATTTCAGCGGCTTCCACCTGGAAGTGGCGACGCCGGTGTGGACCACGCCACACTTCTCGCTGGCGGCGACCATCAGCATCGGGATTCCGCTGTTCGTGGTAGCCATGACCTCGCAGAACATGCCCGGCGTCGCGGTACTGCGGGCCGACGGCTACAACGTGCCGGCCTCGCCGCTGATCACCGCCACCGGCCTGGCCTCGCTGGTGCTGGCACCGTTCGGTTCCCACGGTATCAACCTGGCCGCGATCAGCGCAGCGATCTGCACTGGGCCCCATGCCCATGAAGACCGCAACAAACGCTACACGGCGGCGGTGTGGTGCGGAGTGTTCTACGGCATTGCCGGGGTGTTCGGGGCCACACTGGCGGCACTGTTTGCAGCGCTGCCCAAGGAGCTGGTGCTGTCGATCGCGGCCTTGGCCTTGTTTGGCTCGATCATCAATGGCTTGAGTATCGCCATGAATGAGCCGAAGGAACGGGAAGCGGCGCTGATCACCTTTATGGTCACCGCGTCAGGCTTGACGTTGTTTTCCATCGGGTCGGCGTTCTGGGGAATTGTCGCGGGGGTGTTGACGCTGCTGATTCTGAACTGGCGCAAGGCATAAAAAAACGGCGACCCTCAGGTCGCCGTTTTTTTCAGTATCACTTAGCCGCGTTGATCGGCTTTTCCGGATACCACACGTCCAGCAACGGGCTGACTTCAGCCTTGGTCAGCTCGGAACGGGTTTTCAGCCAGGCTTCGACAGCAGCGCGCTGCTCTTCGGAGACCGAGCCACGCTTCTGCAGGCAAACCAGACCGTAGTCATCGCCGCCGACATAGCCCAGACCGTTGGCTTCCATGGCTTCTTTGATGAATGCTTCGAGGAAAGCGTCGATAGCTTCTTCACTCAGGCCTTCTTTGAAGTCCAGGTTCAGTTCGAAACCCAGCTCTTGAAATTCATCAACGCACAGTTTTTTGCGCAGACGCTGGGAACGGTTAGTCGCCATTGGAACAATCCTCATAAGTAATAACGGGCGGCACTTTAGCAGTTTAAGGCGACGATTGCCCGACTCTCTGGGACAGGCGGCAGTTTGCTGTTAAAAAAACGCCGATTACCAGCTATCGTTCAGCTACAAGTGCCTTCACCTTGGGGCATAATGCCGACACTTTCATGACCATTGAGGGAATTTTCTTATTTACCCCTCGCCTTTTTCACCCTCCTCAGCAGTAGGGTTTTACTTCTTATGATCAAATCTTTGCGTCCATTGCTACTCGCCAGTTTTCTTCTGCCACTGGCCTTCTCCACCTCCGCCGCCCCGATCAATAACACCCTGCCCCCGAACGTCCAGCAGGCGCTGGCCAAAGCCAAGCTGCAAAACACTGCGCTGTCCCTGGTGATGATTCCCCTGAACGGCCCCGGCACCCCCACGGTATTCAACGCCGACGTCTCGGTGAACCCGGCCTCTACCATGAAGCTGGTCACCACCTATGCGGCCCTGGAAATGCTCGGTCCCAACCACCAGTGGAAAACCGAGTTCTATACCGACGGCACCCTCAGCGGTGGCGTGTTGCACGGCAACCTGTACCTCAAGGGCGGCGGTGACCCCAAGCTGAACATGGAAAAACTCTGGCTGCTGATGCGCGACCTGCGTGCCAATGGCGTGCAGCAAGTCACCGGCGACCTGGTGCTGGATCGCAGTTTCTTCAACCAGCCGCAGTTGCCGGAATTCAATGATGACGGCAACGACGAGAACAAGCCGTTCCTGGTCAAGCCGGACGCGCTGCTGGTCAACCTCAAGGCCCTGCGCTTTGTGACCCGCAACGATTCGGGCCGCGTAATCGTCTCGGTCGAGCCGCCGATTGCCAGCATCCGCATCGACAATCAGGTCAAGGTTTCCAACGCCAAGCAGTGCACCGGCGACGTGCGCTACAACCCGGTCACAGCCGCCGATGGCAGTGTGACGGTCACCGTCAGCGGCCAATTGGCCGATGGCTGCAGCTCGCAGACTTACCTGTCATTGCTGGACCATGCCACTTACACCGCTGGCGCTGTGCGGGCGATCTGGCAGGAACTGGGCGGCACCATCCAGGGCCGTGATATCCAGGCGCCGGTGCCCAAGGATGCCAAGGTACTGGCCCGCGCGTTTTCGCCGGACCTGGCGGAAATCATCCGCGACATCAATAAATACAGTAACAACACCATGGCCCAGCAATTGTTCCTGAGCCTGGGCGCCCAGTTCCGCAACGATGCCGACGGCGACGATGCCAAGGCCGCGCAACGTGTGGTGCGCCAGTGGCTGGCGAAGAAAGGCATCACCGCGCCACACCTGGTGATGGAGAACGGTTCGGGCCTGTCCCGCGCCGAACGGGTCAGCGCCCGCGAGATGGCCGCCATGCTGCAAGCCGCCTGGAAAAGCCCCTACGCTGCGGAGTACATCAGTTCCATGCCGATTGCTGGCACCGACGGCACCATGCGCAAGCGCTTGAAAACCACCGCCATGCGCGGCGAAGCCCACGTCAAGACCGGTACGTTGAACACCGTGCGCGCCATTGCCGGGTTCAGCCGCGACAATAACGGCAACACCTGGGCGGTGGTCGCGATCCTCAACGATTCGAAGCCGTGGGGCGCTTCGTCGGTGCTGGATCAGGTGCTGCTGGATCTGTACCGCCAGCCAAAACTGGCCGCGCCATCACCGGTGCTCTAGGACATTGTGGAAGGGGGCTTGCCCCCGATGGCGATGGAACAGTCACAGCCCTGTTGACTGACACTCCGCCATCGGCAGACCTCCGCTCACATGCCCCTCAAGCCCGCACCCTCTCGGCCTCCACCCGGTCCCTGCCTGCCTGCTTGGCCAGATAAACGGCCGAGTCGGCGCGCAACAGCAGCCCATCGATGCCTTCATCCGCGCGCCAACTGGCCACACCAAAGCTGGCAGTGACGATGCCCACCAGTTCCATCGGCACGCTGCGCAGCGACTGCCACAACTCCAGCGCCAGGCTGTAGGCCCGCTCGCCATCCGTGTTGGGGCACAGCACCATGAATTCCTCGCCCCCCAGGCGGCAGAACACATCGGTACGGCGCAGACGCTGACCGATGCGCTTGCACAGCTCCTGCAACACCCCGTCGCCGACCGCATGCCCATGCTGGTCGTTGATGCGCTTGAAGTGATCGATATCGAGCATGATCACCGACAGCGCCCCCGAGGTACGGTTGAGCCTGAGCATCTCGGCCCTGAGGCGATCCTGGAAATAGCGGCGGTTATGGATCCCGGTCAGGGAATCTGTGATGGACAGCGCGCGCAGTTCCTCTTCTACCCGCTTGAGATCGGAAATGTCCGACACATAGCCATGCCACAACGTACCACCGCCCGGTAACTCTTCCGGAGTGGCCTCGCCGCGAATCCAGCGCAGGCCCCGTTGCGGCAACAGCACCCGATACTCTTCGCGCCAATGGCTCAACTGCAACGCGGACAAACGAATCGACGCCCGCACCCGCTCCACATCCAGCGGGTGGATGCGCTCAAAGACCTTCGTCGCATTCTGTTGCAACGCGCTGACCTCGATTTCATAGATGTCGCGCATGCCATCGCTGGCGTAGATAAAGCGCCACTTATCCTGAGGCTCCAAGGTGAATTGGAAGATGCCGCCGGGCACGTGGGCGCTGAGCTTCTTCAGCAGGCGATCCCGCGCAGCCAGGGCCTCGTAGGCGCGTTTTTGCTCGGTGACATCCAGGTAAATGGCCAAGTGACCGATCCACAGGCCATGGTCATCCAGCAGCACGGTGGCCAGCATGTTCACGATCAACTGGGTGCCATCCTGGCGGACCAAGGTCCATTCCCGGGCTTCGTGCAGGTTGTCAGGGCTTTCCACCAGCATGGCCTGGCTCGCCGGGATGCGCTTGCCCAAGGTCACGCTCAGGCCGGCGGAGCACGCCTCCAGCTCCAACGCCAAATGCAGGCTCTCCAGGGTCAGCTTGCCCACCACCTGCTCGGCCTTGAACCCCAGCATCTGCTCGGCACCCGCATTAAAGGTGTTAATGACACCACGCAGGTCGGTGGCGATGATCGCCACTTGGGTCGCAGCATTCAGCACGCTGCGCAATTGGCCGTGGGCACCGCGCAGTTCCAGCTCGCGCAGGCGTAACTGCACAGTACGCTGCTCCACCAGCTTCAACGCCCGTTGGCGCTGGCTCACCAGCACATAGAGCAAAGCGCTGAGCAGTACGCTGAGCAAGCCGCCCATGACCAGGATCACGGCCAGCGAGGAATGGTTGGCCTGCTCGAATACCTGGCTCGGGCGCAGGGTCAAGGCGTAGACATGGTCGCCCAGGCTCAGACGCCGTGCGCCCACAAGGTCACTGCTGGCGACGGCATTGCTGGACTCGAAGAGCACTTGCGGTTGCAGGTCGGAGGTGTCGACGATCTGCATCACCAGGTTGTCCCGCTCGGCTTTGGGCAAGCCATCGGCGACCAGCTGGCGCATGCTGATCACCGCCATCACGTAACCGTAGGGCTCATTTTGGGACAGCTCGGAAGTAGGCGCGCGGCTCACCGGCGCGACCAGTAATACGCCAGTGGCATAAGCCGGCTCGACCCCCACCAACTGGATCGGTTGGGACACCGCCAGCTTGCCGCTCTTGTGCGCACGTTCAAGGGCCGAGCGCCGCGGGGGCTGGGCCAGCAGGTCAAAGCCCAGCGGTGCACCCAGCAGGCTTTGGGTCTGGCTGTAGAGCACCGGCGCGTACTCATCACGCTCAGGCGCAGGGGCCAACTCGCCGGATGCATTCAATTCCCGGATGAAAAAAGGCGCTCCGCGCTGGCGGGTCACCTCTTGCTCAAATTGACTGCGCTGCTCGCGAAACACCCGGGGCGCCCAAGAGTAAGCCTGGGCGCGCAGCAACAACGGCTGGGCAAACCCGTCGAACTCTTCACGGGAGACCTCATCGGAATTGACGAAGAATCGCCGCAGGCTGCTCAGGCGTTGCTCCTGGTCCTCGAAACGCTCCTGCAGGCGGGTATACCGCTCGTTGACCAGCAACTGAAAGCGTTGGCGCACCTGCTGCTGATAGAGATCGGAGGCGGCCCAGGCGACGATTGCCGTCAGCGCAAACCCTGCCAATAACACCACCAATGCCACCAGCCAAGCCGACGCCTGCTCACTGATGAAGCCTAGGATTTTCGGGCGGACGGCGTTCAACGGCATAAGCAACACTCAGAACGCCAGTGTGCCGGGGGTGTCACTTTGGCTAGGTGTTAAGTTATAGCGATAGGCCCAGGGTTTGACCAGCGTAAAAAACTGTAGGGGCGAGCTTGCTCGACCCTACAGGGGGAGACTATCAGCGAGCAGTGATTTTCCACGCCCGGTGGATCTTCGCGTTACGCGCAAAATCCGGGTCGATGGTCTTGTCGCTGATCTCTTCGACCGCATAGCGTTCGCTGAGGTTGTCCTCCAGCTGGAACTTGCGGAAGTTGTTCGAGAAGTACAACACGCCACCCGGTGCCAGGCGGGCCATGGCCAGGTCGAGCAACTGCACGTGATCGCGCTGCACGTCGAAGATGCCTTCCATGCGCTTGGAGTTGGAGAAGGTCGGCGGGTCGATGAAGATCATGTCGAACTCATCGCGGCTGGCGTCCAGCCAGGCCATCACATCACCCTGCTCCAGGCGGTTCTTGTCGGAGAAACCATTGAGGGAGAAGTTGCGACGGGCCCAGTCCAGGTAGGTCTTGGACAGGTCGACACTGGTGGTGCTGCGCGCGCCGCCCTTGGCAGCGTGCACACTGGCCGTGGCGGTGTAGCAATACAGGTTGAGGAAACGCTTGCCGGCGGCTTCTTTCTGGATACGCATGCGCATCGGACGATGGTCGAGGAACAGACCGGTGTCCAGGTAGTCGGTGAGGTTGACCAGCAGCTTCACGCCGCCTTCGCTGACCTCGGTGAACTTACCCTGGGCGCTCTGGCGCTCATACTGCTTGGTACCGCTCTGGCGCTCGCGGCGCTTGACCACTACGCGGCTCTTGTCGATGTTCAGCGCCTGGGGAATGGCCGCCAGCGCATCGAACATGCGCGCCGAGGCTTTTTCCGGGTCGATGGATTTCGGCGCGGCGTATTCCTGAACGTGAACCCAATCGTGGTACAGGTCGATGGCCATGGAGTATTCCGGCATATCGGCGTCGTACACGCGGTAGCAATCCACGCCTTCACGCTTGGCCCACTTGCCCAGCAGCTTGAGGTTCTTTTGCAGGCGGTTGGCGAACATCTGCCCGCCTTCACTCAAGCGCGCCTGCTCGACCACGGGGGCCGGGGCGGGCTTGATCGGGTTGCCATTCTTGTTGTACTGGCGTTCTTGCGGCTCGGCCGGGGCCTGGTCGTATACGGCTTGCTCACGTTCGGCCTGGCGCTGTTCCGGGGTACGGCGCTCGCCGGTGACGAATTGATCCGGGTTGACCTTGATCAGCAGCAATTTGCACGGCAACGCGCCGTTCCAGAACGAATACTGCTTGTGGCTGCGGATGCCCATGCGCTTGCCCAGGTCCGGCGCACCGGTGAACACCGCCGCTTCCCAGCCCATGCACGCCTGGCGCAGACGCTCGCCGAGGTTCTGGTAGAGGTACAACAGGCTGGCTTCGTCACCCAAACGCTCGCCGTAGGGCGGGTTGCAGATGACCAAGCCTTTCTGGTTCTGGTCCGGGCGCGGCTCGAAGGTGCCGACTTCGCCCTGGTACACCTTGATCCAATGGCTGAGACCGGCGCGCTCGATGTTGTTGCGTGCAGGCTGGATCAGGCGCGGGTCGGCTTCGTAGCCACGCACCCACAACGGCGGTTTATTCATGCCGATCGCCGCGCGCTCAGTGGCTTCGGCGTGGAGTTTTTTCCACAGTGCCGGGACGTGGCCGAGCCAGGTGGTAAAGCCCCAGAGTTCACGATTCAGGTTCGGCGCCATGTCGGCGGCGATCATCGCGCCTTCGACCAGGAAGGTGCCCACACCGCACATCGGGTCAGTCAGTGCGCCGCCTTCGGCAGCAATGCGCGGCCAGCCGGCACGAATCAGGATCGCAGCCGCGAGGTTTTCCTTCAACGGCGCGGCGCCCTGCTGCAGGCGGTAGCCGCGCTGGTGCAGGCTGTGGCCGGACAGGTCAAGGGACAGGATGGCTTCGCCACGGTCCAGGCGCAGGTGGATGCGCAGGTCCGGGTTGATCTTGTCGATGGACGGGCGTTCGCCGGTCGGGGTGCGCAGCTTGTCGACGATCGCATCCTTGACCTTCAGCGCGCCGAAGTGGGTGTTGTCGATGCCTGAGCCGTGACCGCTGAATTCCACCGCCAGGGTACCGTCAGAGACCATGTGATCGGCCCATTCAATATCCAGCACGCCATGGTAGAGGTCTTCGGCGTCCTTCATCGGGAAGCGCTTGAGCACCAGCAACACGCGGTTGGCCAGGCGCGACCAGAGGCACAGGCGATAGGCGGTTTCCATGTCGGCCATGCCGCGCACGGCCGAGGTGTGCTCGCGGGCTTCCTCAAGGCCAAGCCCGACGGCTTCCTCGATCAGCAGGCCTTCGAGGCCCTTGGGGCAGGTGAGGAAGAGTTCAAAACGGTCCGACATGGGGCATTCCAGGCTTTTCAGCAATAAATGAACGGGCGACGCATCGCCGGCTCGGTTTTCAATCAAGCACTTTTCTTGAAGAGTGCTCGCGTGGCACGAATGTGCCGTCCCACCCCGTCTGCCGGGCCTTTGGGCCTTGATTGACGGGGCAGATCAATAATTTGATGCAACAAAAAGAAATATTCCGACCCTTCGTCGAATAATAACCGACAGCAACAGAAGGACATTCTCACTAAAGGATTAAACCCATCCTCTTTGCAGGGTGCATCATAGCTGGCTTTGCCCAACAAATGGGGCGAAAAGCCATCCCAGCTTATGGCTATAGCATCGTTATCGTTACGTGCTTATGACAAAACGATCATTGAATCCATGTGACCTATTGGTTAGAACTCAACACAGGTTGGCGCCGTAACGACGCCGACACCCAGGCTCGCCACGCCGGCAGCGAGCCCACCAACGGCAGAAAAACTCTGCCCGGCCTCAGACGAGGCCGAAGGATATCAAGACAGTCAACAAGTGAGGGAAACACCCTATGAGAAGACTTAAGCGTGATCCGTTGGAAAGAGCATTTTTACGCGGATATCAATATGGCGTTCATGGCAAATCCCGTGAGCTTTGCCCATTTACTCTACCGTCGGTACGCCAAGCCTGGATCAACGGCTGGCGAGAAGGACGCGGCGACAACTGGGACGGTATGACTGGCACTGCGGGAATCCACAGACTCAACGAACTTCACGCCGTCGGCTAATCAAGGGCATTTAATTCCGACACCACCACGAATATGTAACGACTTAACCACGCACGCCCTATCCAGGCGGCGGGCTTCGGCCCAGGGGCTCCTCTTGAGGAGCCCTTTTTATTGGCCTGAGAACAATGAAGACTACCGTAGGAGCGAGCTTGCTCGCGCCTACACGCGTAAGGCAGCAATCGCATCCACTGACTGGCGGATCAACGCCGGGCCTTTGTAAATAAACCCCGAGTACAACTGCACCAGGCTGGCACCCGCAGCAATCTTCTCGGCTGCATGCTTGCCCTCGGTGATGCCGCCGACCGCGATGATCGGCAAACGCCCGGCCAGCTCAGCGGCCAGCACCTTGACGATGTGGGTGCTCTTGTCACGCACCGGCGCGCCCGACAGGCCACCCGCTTCATCGCCATGGGCCAAGCCTTCGACGCCGACACGGCTGAGGGTGGTGTTGGTCGCGATGACCGCATCCATGCCCGAATCCACCAGGGCCTGGGCCACCAACACGGTTTCTTCGTCACTCATGTCCGGGGCAATCTTGATTGCCAGCGGCACACGCTTGCCATGGCGCACGGCCAGGTCTTCCTGGCGCTGGCGCAGGGCTTCGAGCAGTTGCTTGAGCGAATCGCCGAACTGCAGGCTGCGCAGGCCTGGGGTGTTGGGCGAGCTGACGTTGACGGTGATATAGCTGGCGTGGGCGTAGACCTTGTCCAGGCAGATCAGGTAGTCATCCACCGCGCGTTCGACCGGGGTGTCGAAATTCTTGCCGATATTGATGCCCAGGATGCCCCTGTACTTCGCCGCCTCGACACGCGACAGCAGGTGATCGACGCCGAGGTTGTTGAACCCCATGCGATTGATGATCGCCTCGGCTTCCGGCAGGCGGAAGATTCGCGGCTTGGGGTTACCCGGCTGCGGTCGCGGCGTCACGGTGCCGATCTCCACAAAACCGAAACCCAGTTGCGCGAAGCCATCAATGGCCGCGCCGTTCTTGTCCAGGCCGGCGGCCAATCCGACCGGGTTGGGAAAGTCGAGCCCCATCACTGACACCGGCATTTTTGCCGGTGCCTTGCATACCAGGCCATTGAGCCCCAGGCGGCCACCGGCGCCGATCAGGTCCAGGGACAGATCGTGGGAGGTTTCCGGGGAAAGTTTGAACAACAGCTGGCGGGCCAGGGTATACATGGGCGGGCTAGACTCGGATGGCGGCGAAAGGTGGCGGCGATTATAGCCGGGGTGACGGGGTGCACGCGAGGCGTGCCGCCCAAACGTCAGCAGCGCCGCTGTACCAAGGCCTCATAACGTGCCCCGAATTTTCCTGCATAGCGCATGCGTCGCGCTGAGCGCCGGGGCCAGCGTCCCAGGAACTTACCGCCGTCCAGTTAATGAATACGATTAATCTCAGCCTGCCTCAGAAACTAGCCATGACTGACCTGGCCACAGGCCGAACACACATGCTGCACGGCATCCAAAGGCGCGGGCAGATGCCGCTCAATCTTCACCGGGCATGTAAAGCGATACCCCCGACCGTAGATAGTCTTGATAAACCCCTTGTCAGCTCCAAGCTGCTTGCGCAGTGAGTAAATGCAACGGGTCAGCGATTCCTCGGCGACCTCTCCCTGGGGCCAGGCCTGCTCCAACAAACGATCCTTAGTCATCAGTACGCCGCCAGAAACCAGCAGCAGCCGCAAAACATGCAACTCCTTGGGCGGCAACTGAACATCGCTGCCTTTGCCGGTCAGGCGACCATCACCATGAAGTGTCCACTGGGAAAAAAGCAGGGAAGTCGCAGTCACCCCATCATTCAAGACGGCCATATCTACCTCGGCATCCGACTACTGACATTGAAGTCCCTATTTCCAGTACTGGCTCTTGCGCCCACGTCATGACTATAAAAAACCGTCGTGCAGCCCACGCTAGGAAAAACCCCATACAGCCAGCGCTTTTTAGCAACACCCTGTAAGACACTTCACGATCATCCGTCAGACGTCCCCATTTAGATAAACCTCATGCCACTCACCCCCAACCGCCTGGGCTGACACCTTATTCACGGAGAGCGATCCGGGTTTACAAACGCACGTTGCACACGCTCGTATTGCGCCGCACTCAACGGCGGTGCGCCAACCCCTGTGGCCAAATCCTTCGATTCGCTACCCACTGCCCGGGCCTGGAACACAAACAGGCGAACCTTGCTCGGGCCAACTGAGCCGATACCGCGTACCGGCTCATGTGACTCACGGCTAAACGCCCCCAGCCACAGGCGCTTGCCCTGCGGCACTCGCACCACGCTGCTGACACTCACGCGCCCGACCGCTGATGGTTTGCCGTGCTGCCCTGCCTGGCTCAGTTGGCGACCATCCTCGACGTGGAGAAGCATCTCGATCTGATTCGCTTCGGCAAAACGTGGCAGCACACTGACCTGGGAGCCGTACTGCACGGGCTTCCAATCCGCTGACTCATCGCCGGGCGCCGGCAGATAGAAGGTGTGGTTATCCTGAAACACTGCCGGCACATTCTCCTGACTGAGAATCACCGGCAATGTCATCACCCTCGCCCGCCGCCGCCGCTCCAGCATGGCAATCTTCGCCATCAGACGGTTATCGTCCACCGGTTCCAGAATTCGTGTGGCTTGCACCTTCGCTTCCGTGTCCCAGGCAGGGTCGAGTTTTTTCAGTTCGTCACGCTCCAGGTCCACCATCCATAGCGAGACTTCGATAGACCGCTTGGGCGTGTCCAACTCAGCCACCAGGCGCTCGATGAAACTCAGTTGCTCAGGCTCCCCCTTAAGCAACAGGCTGTTGGTGTCCGGGTAGGCGATCACCACCAGGTTCTTGTCAGCCAGCGGCCCATTCTGTTCAGACGCCAGCACGGTTTCGATCATCGACGCGATTCCCGGCACCGTGACCTTTTCGTCGCCTATGGTGTACCCGCGGTCTGCCACATGGGTGTTGAGTACCTGAACGACAGCAAACGCCTGGCTGCCTAAGTGCAACTCAGCACGCTCGCGGTCCATTAATTCGGCCAGGCGCAAAACCTGATCGACATAATGAGGTGGCCCGGACACATCAAATGTCCGGGGCCCGATGACGCTCAGGGGGTAGCGCGTTTCATCAAGGCCCGAGCGGCGCATGAGCTCACGAAACCGCTCGACGGAAATATGCCGCAGCGCCACCTGCGAACTTTTTGCCTCGCTGACGCTGTAAAGGTAGAGCGCCTGCCGATCGCTGTACCAGATCAAGCCGTATTGCAATGCCAGCGTCTCCAGGGCGTGTTGCGGCGTAGCGAGGTCAATGACCTCACTGACGCGGATGCGCGCCACTTCACCGCTCACAACGATGGGCAGGCCCATCGGCACGGACAAGGCGGTGAAGACGGTCTGCAGGCGCTCGTCCTGCGCCTGGTAGGTCTCGCCCTGGGCACCGGCACTTCCTGGCATCAGCGTGACAAGCAGCAGCCAGAAGCAGGCAGTGGTTACGGAAAAGTGAGCGTACACCGTGGATATCCTGGGCGGTCTGGCAGTAAGAGGCGGCCATACTGAGAGGCAGCCCTTTTTCAATCTTGATGGAAAGTTGACGGCTGACTGCGCCTGCCGGACCGTGGCATGTGCCTTGCTTTGCACTTTCTATAAAGCGCGCACCAACGGCGGAGCGAGCTTACGGACAAAGGCGTCGTTACCCGCAATGGCCTTGCATCGCCATCTGAGGGAACGACGCTTTTTTTTGAAAGAAAAGGTAGGTGTTGATGAACGATTCGGTTGGCAACAGCCCGGTGAACGACCCGCTGGCGTGGGTCAACGGCAGTGATGCCCCGGAGAAAAGCAGCCTTGACCTGGGGTTCATGGCCTTAAGCGACTGCGCCTCCTTGGTGGTGGCGGCGACCCAGGGTTTCGCTCAACCCTATGGACTGACCCTGAACCTCAAGCGCCAATCCTCATGGGCCAACCTACGGGACAAACTGGTCAGCGGCGAACTGGACGCCGCCCACAGTCTGTACGGGTTGATCTATGCCGTGCACCTGGGCATCGGCGGGGTCGTGCCTACCGACATGGCAGTCTTGATGGGGCTGAACCAGAACGGTCAAAGCATCAACCTGTCCCACAGCCTGCAACAGCAGGGAGTGGTCACTCCTGAGGCGCTGGACCGCCACGTGCACCAAAGCCGAACAAAACTGACCTTCGCCCAGACCTTTCCCACCGGCACCCATGCCCTGTGGTTGTATTACTGGCTGGCGAGCCAGGGCATTCATCCGCTACAGGATGTCGACAGCGTCGTGGTACCGCCGCCACAAATGGTTGCTCACCTGCAAGCCGGGCGTATCGACGGTTTTTGCGTCGGTGAACCCTGGAGTGCCAGCGCGGTAGCGCAAAACCAGGGCTTTACCCTGGCAACCACTCAGGCGATCTGGCCGAATCATCCGGAAAAGGTACTCGGCTGCACCCAGGCCTTCGTCGACCAATACCCCAACACCGCCCGCGTATTGGTAATGGCCATCCTGGAAGCCAGCCGGTTTATTGAAGAAAGTACCGAAAATCGCCGTTCTACCGCGCAATTGCTCAGCGGCCGCGAATACCTCGACGCGCCGCTCGACTGCATTGAACCCCGCCTGCTGGGCGCCTATGACGACGGCCTGGGCAATCACTGGCAGGATCCCCATGCCTTGCGTTTTTTTGCCGACGGCGAAGTGAACCTGCCGTACCTCTCCGATGGCATGTGGTTCATGACCCAGTTCCGGCGCTGGGGCCTGCTGCGCGACGACCCTGACTATTTGGGTGTGGCCCGCCAGGTCCAGCAACTGGCACTGTATCGTCAGGCGGCCGATGCCTTGGGCATTGCTGCGCAACGCCAGGACATGCGCAGCAGCCAACTGATCGACGGCAAGGTCTGGGACGGCTCGGACCCCATCGGCTACGCCCGCAGCTTCCGCCTGCATGCCCTGGCCGATCACACTCATCGCCAAGCCTTGCGCTGACAGGAGCACATGTATGCTGCGAATCCTGTTGATCAACGACACACCGCGCAAAGTCGGGCGTTTGCGCGCAGCGCTGATCGAGGCCGGCTTCGAGGTGATCGATGAGTCCGGCCTGACCATCGACCTGCCGGCGCGCGTCGAAACGGTGCGCCCGGACGTCATCCTGATCGATACCGAGTCACCCGGCCGCGATGTGATGGAACAAGTGGTGCTGGTCAGCCGCGACCAGCCCCGGCCCATCGTGATGTTTACCGACGAGCACGACCCGAATGTGATGCGCCAGGCGATCAAGTCCGGCGTCAGCGCCTATATCGTTGAAGGCATTCAAGCCCAGCGCCTGCAACCGATCCTCGACGTGGCCATGGCCCGCTTCGAGAGCGACCAGGCCTTGCGCGCCCAGCTGCAAGCGCGGGACCAGCAGTTGGCCGAGCGCAAGCGCATCGAGCTGGCCAAGGGCATGCTGATGAAAATGAAGGCCTGCAATGAGGAAGAGGCCTACACCCTGATGCGCCGCCAGGCCATGAGCCGCCAGCAGAAACTGATCCAGGTGGCAGAGCAGATTATCGCCATGAGTGAATTGCTCGGATGAACCCGGTAGATGCGGTCTTATCCAACACCACTACGGTCAGCGTGTTGGCGCAGGACTTGCTAAGTAATCATTACAGGTAACCAACGGCGGTTGCCCCTTCCACGACAAAGACGTCGCACACCCGGTTTGCCCTCGCGAACCCGGTGGCGGCGTTTTTTTGTTTTGGCCCCCGTAGCACGGGGCCGGTGGGGCGGCCCCAGCCGGCGGCTCCATCACCAGGCCTTCTTACAAGACTCCCAACCGTTGAGGTGCGTGATGAAATCAAGCTTCTGGAAATCCGGGCACACCCCGACCCTGTTTGCCGCGTTCCTGTATTTCGACCTGAGCTTCATGGTCTGGTATTTGTTGGGCCCCCTGGCGGTGCAGATCGCCGCCGACCTGCACCTGACCACCCAGCAACGCGGCCTGATGGTGGCGACACCGATCCTGGCCGGTGCGGTATTGCGCTTCCTGATGGGCATGCTGGCGGACAAGCTGTCGCCCAAGACCGCCGGGCTGATCGGCCAGGTGATTGTGATCGTCGCATTATTCGGCGCCTGGAAACTGGGGATTCACAGCTACGAACAAGCCTTGTTGCTGGGACTGTTCCTCGGCATGGCCGGCGCATCCTTCGCGGTGGCGCTGCCGCTGGCATCCCAATGGTACCCGGCCGAACACCAGGGCAAGGCCATGGGCATCGCCGGGGCCGGTAACTCGGGCACGGTGTTCGCGGCCCTGCTGGCCCCCGTGTTGGCGGCGGCGTTTGGCTGGAGCAACGTGTTCGGCTTCGCACTGATTCCGTTGATCCTGACCCTGATCGTCTTCGCCTGGCTGGCGCGCAACGCGCCCGAGCGGCCTAAAGCCAAGTCCATGGCCGATTACTTCAAGGCCCTGGGCGACCGCGACAGCTGGTGGTTCATGTTTTTCTACAGCGTGACCTTCGGCGGTTTTATCGGCCTGGCCAGCGCCCTGCCCGGCTATTTCAACGACCAATACGGCCTGAGCCCCATGACTGCCGGCTACTACACCGCCGCCTGCGTGTTCGGTGGCAGCCTGATGCGCCCATTGGGCGGAGCATTGGCCGACCGTTTCGGCGGGATCCGCACCCTGCTCGGCATGTACAGCGTGGCAGCGATCTGCATTGCGGCGGTGGGGTTCAACCTGCCCAGTTCCTATGCCGCACTGGCCCTCTTCGTCTGCACCATGCTCGGCCTGGGCGCGGGCAATGGTGCGGTGTTCCAGTTGGTGCCACAGCGTTTTCGGCGTGAGATCGGCGTGATGACCGGCTTGATCGGCATGGCCGGCGGTATCGGCGGTTTTGCCCTGGCGGCAGGCATGGGCGCGATCAAGCAAAGCACCGGTAGCTATCAGTTGGCCTTGTGGTTGTTCGCCAGCCTGGGCGTACTGGCCTGGTTCGGCCTGCACGGCGTCAAACGTCGCTGGAGAACCACCTGGGGTTCGGCGGCAGTGACCGCCGCACGCGTCTGATGAGTCTGCAACTGAGCGTCGCCCATGCCAGCGCCATCGGCCCACGGGCGGAAAACCAGGATGCACTGCGGGTCGTCACCCCCGCAGCGGAACTGGCGGCGAGCAAAGGCTACCTGTGCGCCATGGCCGACGGTGTGAGCCAGTGCGCCGACGGCGGCCTGGCCGCACGCTCGACCTTGCAGGCCCTGGCCCTGGATTACTACGCCACGCCGCAAACCTGGGGGGTGGCACAGGCATTGGAGCGTTTGCTGCTGGCGCAAAATCGCTGGTTGCAGGCCAATGGCGGCGGCCAGCCGTTGCTGACCACCCTCAGTGCCTTGGTATTTCGCGGCCAGCGCTTCACCCTGGCCCATGTCGGTGATTGCCGGGTGTATCGCTGGCTGGACGGTGAGTTGCAGCGCATCAGTGAAGATCACGTGTGGGAACAGCCAGGCATGCAGCATGTGCTCAAACGTGCCCTCGGCCTGGATCAGCACCTGGTGCTGGATTTTCTCGACGGCCAATTGCGCCAAGGTGAGTGCTTCCTGCTGCTCAGCGATGGCGTCTGGGCCACGCTGGGCGATCACAGCATCAGCGCGATCCTGCGCGAACAAACCGACCTGGACTTGGCGGTAACCACACTGGTCAGCGCCGCACACCTGGCGGGCAGCCAGGACAATGCCAGCGCCTTGCTGGTGCGCGTCGACACACTCGGCGCCGCCACGCTCGGCGACGCCCTGGTGCAATTGCAGCAATGGCCCTTGCCACCGCTGCTGAAATCCGGGCAACGCTTTGAAGGCTGGCAGGTGGACGCCGTGGTGGCGCAAAGCAGGCAGTCATTGCTGTACCGGGTGCGCGATGCCCAACAGCAACCCTGGCTGCTGAAAACCCTGCCACTGAGCCGCGACGACGACAGCGACGCCGGCCAGGCATTACTGTCGGAAGAGTGGTTTCTGCGGCGGGTAGCCGGGCGCGCATTTCCTGAAGTGCATGCCGCCAGCGGGCGCCAGCACTTGTACTACGTGATGCGTGAATACCCAGGGCAAACCCTGGCCGATCTGTTCCAGCACCAGGGCCCATTGCCGCTGGCGCAATGGCAGTCCGTGGCCGAGCGTTTGCTGCGCGCAGTGGGCATGCTGCATCGACGGCAGATCCTGCACCGCGACATCAAGCCAGAAAACCTGCTGCTGGGGGATGACGGTGAATTGCGCGTGCTGGATTTCGGTCTGGCCTACTGCCCCGGTCTTTCAGAGGACCGTGCCCATGTACTGCCCGGCACCCCGAGCTTTATCGCACCCGAAGCGTTCAATGGCGACCGTCCCACAGCCCAACAGGATTTGTACAGCGTGGGTGTCACCTTGTATTACCTGTTGACCGGGCATTACCCCTACGGGGAAATCGAAGCCTTCCAACGGCCTCGCTTTGCCCAAGCGGTCAGCGCCAGCCGCTATCGCCCGGATCTCCCGGATTGGCTGCCCCTGAGCCTGGAACGGGCCGTGGCCGCACAGCCGGCGCATCGCTACGAAACCGCCGAGGAATGGCTGCGGGTGCTTGAACAGGCTGACCGCCAGGAACTGAGCATCCGCCCCAGGCCCCTGCTGGAGCGCGAACCGTTGAAGGTCTGGCGCACCTTGGGGCTGGTCTCGATGCTGATCAATCTGATTCTTCTGTATTCACTCTTTCACAGCTGACGTCAGCTCTCGACGAGGAAAAACCCATGAACGCAAAAGTCTGGCTGGTGGGCGCGGGCCCTGGCGACCCGGAGTTGTTGACGCTCAAGGCTGTACGGGCCATGCACGAAGCCGACGTGGTGCTGATCGATGATTTGGTCAACCCGGCGGTGCTGGAGCATTGCGCCAAGGCGCGAGTGATCACGGTCGGCAAACGCGGCGGCTGCCGCTCGACCCCGCAGGCGTTTATCCACCGCCTGATGTTGCGTTACGCCCGCCAAGGCAAGTGCGTGGTGCGGCTAAAGGGTGGCGACCCGTGCATTTTCGGGCGCGGCGGCGAAGAGGCGATGTGGCTGCGTGAGCGCGGTGTCGAGGTGGAGTTGGTCAACGGGATTACCGCCGGGCTGGCGGGCGCAACGAATTGCGCAATTCCACTGACGTTGCGCGGTGTCAGCCGCGGTGTGACCCTGGTCACGGCCCACACCCAGGATGACAGCAGCCTTAATTGGCGCGCGCTGGCGGAAGGCGGGACGACATTGGTGGTGTATATGGGAGTGGCCAAGCTAGAGGAAATTCGCCAGCAATTGCTGGAAGGTGGGATGGCAGCAAATATGCCGGTGGCGATGATCGAAAACGCATCACTGCCCCAGCAGCGCGAATGCCGCAGTGAGCTGTCGCGGATGCATGAAGACGCACAGGCATTTGCCTTGAAGAGCCCGGCGATTCTGGTGATCGGCCATGTGGCGGACGCCGAACAGACGGCGTGTGTCGCTACCGCAGTCAGTGCCTGATACAAATTCCAGGCGAAAAAAAACCCGGCCGAAGCCGGGTTTTTTCTACATCTCAGTAATTACTGAGCGGTAGCTTCAACCGACGCTTCTACGCGACGGTTAACAGCACGACCAGCTTCAGTTGCGTTGTCAGCAACTGGGCGGGATTCGCCGTAACCTACAGCAGTTACACGGCTAGGAGCCACGCCGTCTTTAACCAGGACTTGCTTAACAGCGTCAGCACGACGCTGGGACAGCTTCTGGTTGTAAGCGTCTGGACCTACGGAGTCAGTGTGACCAGCAACTTCTACGTTGGTAGCTGGGTACTGAGCCATGAAGTCGGCCAGGTTTTTCACGTCGCCGTAGCTGTTAGGCTTAACAACGGCCTTGTCGAAGTCGAACTTAACGTCCAGCTCAACACGAACAACCTGAGCAACTGGAGCTTCTGGCTCTGGAGTTGGCTCTGGAGCTGGTGCTGGGGTAGGAGCTGGAGCAACTGCGCCAGCGTTACCGCCGAAGTTCACGCCCAGGCCGACCAGTGCGGAGTAATCCCACTTGCCGTTGTCCAGACCGTAGTCAGCTTCAACACCGGCACGAGCGTACAGGTTGTTGGTGAAGTAGTACTTCACGCCAGTACCAACGGTAGCGAAAGTAGTCTGGTCGCGACCGCTGTGGCCGTCAGCCAGTACGTTGGTACGGCTCTGGTGACCGAAACCGCCTTCTACGTATGGACGCAGGCTGTCAACGCCAGCTTGACCGAAGTGATACTGGGCAACCAGGCTGCCGGTATCGCCTTTGATCTTCTGGTTACCAGTACCGTCGTTCGAACGGGTGTGGTTAGTCTTGTCATACGACAGGTTCAAGGACAGGTCGTCGGTCAGGAAGTAACCGATGCGAGCGCCAGGATTGTAGCCGTCTTCGATGTGCTTAACGCTATCGTTGAACTGCTTTTTGTAGAACAGCTCGCCTTCAACTGCGCCTTGGCCTTGTGCCAGCGCGCCGAAAGAAGTAGCGGCAATAAGAGTACCAATGGCCAAGCCCAAGGTGTTTTTCAGTTTCATCCGTTAAATCCCCATCTGGTGATTGTAAAGCAGTCCCACAAACCGGGGGACAACTCGGCGACAAGTCTAACAGAACTTGCCTACACGTAAGAGATATTTGCCACGCACTAAGTTTCAGTCTCGTCCGCAAATTTCTCACGTAATTTATCAAGAGCACGTTTGTAACGCATTTTTGTAGCACTCAAACCCATGTGCATGATGTCAGCGATTTCCTGGAATTCCAGCTCTGCGACAAATCGTAGCACCAGAATTTCTCGGTCAATCGGGTTCACATACACCAGCCAGCGATCGAGTCCGCCCTTATCCTCGGGTGTCGGCGCCTTTTCTTCAGACGCTTCCTCAAGGGGGTCCAGACTCAAAGCGTCCATCAAGCGACGCTTTCGCCGTTCCTTCCGATACTGCGTGATGCACTCGTTGTAGGTGATGCTGTAGAGCCAGGTCTTGAACTTCGATTTGCCCTCGAAGTTCTTCAGGCCGTACAACACCTTGAGCATCACTTCCTGACAGACATCGTCCGCATCTCTATCGTTCCCTAAATACCTTGAACAAACGTTGAACAGAGTGCGTTGATATCTGCGCATCAATTCTTCGTACGCGCGAGTTACGTGAAACAGCTCCGTGTGCGAGCGCGCGACCAACTCCTCATCAGAGAGCTCACGGGGGTCATAGCGCGTGGACAGCGTTTGGGCTTTATTCAAAACAAGTCGTGCCGACAGTCAGGTCAATGTCCGCTACAGCCCGGTCAGCCGGGTTTGCGGCGGCGTACATTAGCAGGATTTGCCGGGTTAGCGGCTACTGACCTGCTGCTCCAGGAGAATCCGATTGGACAACGACACCAGGTCGCCGTCATCGGTCAGCACCGTTGTCTTGACTGTGCCAATCTCCTCGATTTGCCCTTCGACCTCGCCCACACGCACCTGTTGCCCAACCTGATACAACTCACGCACATAGATTCCCGCAAGAATCTGGCCGGCAATTTCCCGGCTTCCCAAGCCCATGGCCAGCGCAACGGCCAGACCAACGGTAATCAAAACGATCACAATCACGTGGTTGAGCAGGTCAGTCTTGACCTCCAACTGGCTGATCGCGACCGAAATACTGATGATGATCACCAGCCCCTGGGCAATTCGCCCCAGGCCAGCGGCATAGTCCAATCCCACACCTTCGGCGGCGCCGCGCACCAGCCCATTGGCCAATTGTGCAAGCAAAACGCCTACGAGAAGCACCAGCGCGCCACCGAAAACCTTCGGCAAATACAGCGCCAGCATGTCGAGCGTAGCTGAAACTCGCTCAAGTCCAAGGGATTGCGCCGCAGAAACCAGAAATATCAGCAAAACAAACCAGTAGACGATCTTGCCGATCAACGTGGAGATCGGCACTTGCAGCCCGGCGCGCCCCAGCAGCTTGGTCAGGCCAGTGCCGGCCATCAGGCGGTCAAGACCCAGTTTTGCGAGCAATTTGGACAGCAGGGTGTCGAGCAGCTTGGCCACGACAAAGCCCAGCAACACCAGTACCAGGGCACCAAACAGGTTGGGAATGAAATTCGCCACCTTGGTCCACAATGCGGTCATCGCGGTGACCAGGCTCTGGGTCCAGAGATCAAGTTCCATATTCAATCAGCCTTATCAGCAGTGCGAGCAAGGGGTTTACGACGGGAAACAGGCGATACGTGCGCAGAACCATTGTTCAGGGCCATCATCAACGCTGGCACCCAGCGGCCGAGCAGACCGAACAGGTCACCCGCGCCCACCTGACGGTTAGCGGTTTTCAACACGCGGCCCAGGCAGGCATCGTCGTCACGGTTGGACGGCGAGGCATTGAGCATGTCACGTAAAGACTGTTCGAACGGATCGTGCATAAAGACCTCTCGCAAGTGTTTTAAAAGACGAGGGTAAAATTCTTGAGGTCACATAGGACCCTTCCTACGTTCAGGTCATATTCAGCTCAAACCCAGCGCAATCGTCGAAACAACCACCACTGTCCGAGCGCCACCGACACCATCAACAGGCATGCAATCACGAATCCGTAGGGGCTGGCAGAGAACGGTATGCCACCCACATTTATACCCAGCAGGCCAGTGAGGAAACTCATCGGCAGAAAGATCCCGGTGATGATCCCGAACCGATACATGGTGCGGTTCATGCGCACGTTCAAGCGCCGGTCTTCAGCCTCAAGCACAAGCCCCACGCGCTCCCGGGTCAATTCGAGCTCTTCCAGGTAGCGGGTCAGGCTGTTGTTCAATTCGTTCCAGTAGTCGGCATCGTCGTCACAGAACCACGGCAATTTTATCCGCGTGAGCTGGGCAAAAATATCCCGCTGTGGCGCGAGGAAACGCTTGAGCCCGGCCGCTCGGCGACGGATCTGCAAAATGCTGCCATGTTCAGGGGTATACCGTTCGTCGGTATCGAGTTTTTCTTCCTCGGCATCGACGATTTCCGACAAGTCCGTGACCAGATCCTGGACCTTGTTTGTCAGGTACTGCGCCATATAAAGGATGAGTTCCGACGCGGTTTTCGGCCCCTTGCCATCCGCCAACTGCACCAGCAGTTCGTCAGTGGCGCGCAGCGGGCGCAAACGCAGGGAAATCACGCGGCTGGCGGCAGCGAAGATGCGTACCGAGACCATGTCTTCCGGCTCGGCTCCCGGATTGAGGTTGATCCCGCGCAGGAACAACAGCAGTTCCGAATCAGGCAACGGCAACAAACGCGGGCGGGTGTTCTCCTCCAGCAGCAGGTCACAGGCGAATTCGCTCAAACCGCTGGATTTGCGCAGCCAGGTCTGGGTCTGGGGATGGCTGCGATCCCAATGCAGCCACAGGCTTTCCTGAGGCTGCAGTTGCAAGTCGTCGAGCTCAGTCCGGGCAATCGAACGCGCACCGCCTTTACCGTCCAGCACCAGGGCATGCACCAGCCCCCACTGCGCGTTTTCTTCCTCGAACATCCTCACCCCTGTTGGTTATTGCAGTTTATTCAGGCATTTGCAGCGGGCTTGGCGAGACAATCACGCCATTATTGTCGGCGTAGATGTACTCACCCGGGCGAAAGGTCACACCGGCAAACGTGACCACCACGTTCAGATCACCGATGCCGCGCTTGTCGGTTTTCATCGGGTGGCTGGCCAGCGCCTGCACGCCCAGATCGGTCTGGGCAATGACATCGACGTCACGGATACAGCCGTAGATCACCAAGCCTTCCCAACCGTTTTTCGCGGCTTTCTCGGCGATCATGTCGCCCAGCAACGCGCGGCGCAGGGAACCACCACCGTCGACCACCAGCACCTTGCCGGCGCCCGGCTGGTCGGCCTGTTCCTTGACGAGGGAGTTATCTTCGAAGCATTTGATGGTGACAATCTCGCCGCCAAAGGAATCTCGGCCACCGAAGTTGCTGAACATCGGCTCGACCACCTGCACCAGGTCCGGGTAGGCGTCGCACAGGTCGGGGGTCACGTAATGGTTCATTGAAAAATTCCTTTCCGTCAAAGAAGTGTCTTTCGAAAGAAGCGCCAGCCGGAGCCGGTGCGCAACATCCCATCCGCTTCGTCGCAACGCAATAACCAGTAAGCGACTGAATATGACCAGAAGCGTTTAACGCGTCATATCTTAGCCGCAACCACACACGAGTGAAACGCCCTTGGCAGAGCGCTGCATCAAACCGTCGCCAACACCTCGGCCGACACCCCGAACAACGGTGTGAGCGGATCTTTCAGCCATTGGGCCACCAGGGGCCACACTTCGGACTGCGCAGCTTTGCTGACCAGCATTTCCACATGCCCGAAATCACCGGTAAACCCTTGCCGGCGCCCCAGACACAGGTATTGACGGTGCTCGGAGCCAATCTGCTCGAACAGCTTGCGGCACGCCCAGTCCGGATCTTGCTGATCGCCCGCCGCGCTGACGGCCAACAGCGGCACATCGACGTCTGCCAGGCCTTTCCACCAATCCTGCTTGCCTTCGCCGAAGCGCCCGAACAGGCCATTCCAGCGCATGGCTTCGATCAGCACACCCGCTGGCTCGTCCTCCGGCCCCCGTTTGAGCCGCGAACCGGAGACTTCGCCGAAACGTTTCAAAAGCAGACGGCCGGTCCACTCCACCGGGGGCAGTTTCAACGGCCAGTGGCTGCGACTGACCTGGCAACCAAACAAGGCCACCGAGGCCACCGCCGGTGCACCCAGGTGCTGCCCACCCAGGGCCGCAGCCAGGGTTGTGCCGCCAAGGGAGTGGCCAATCCAATGGGAAATCTGCGCACTTTGCTCACGCACAAACGCGCCGATGGCCGGCAAATCGTAGCGCGCGTAGTCGGCGACGCGGTTCCGGGCGTAGCCCTGATTGCGCCGCGACAGCCCATGACCACGCATCTCCGGGATCCACACATCGAACCCCTGGCGCGCCAGGTAAGCGCCCAGGCCGATACCTTTGGGCGAGTACCAAAAGCGCCGATTGGAAAAACTGCCGTGCAACAAAATAACCGGGATGCCCCGGCTTTCCGGGACATCGGCCAGGCCCAAACGGGTAACGGCCAGCTCGACGGTACCGTCAGGGCTGTTACCGGGTTTGAGGCGGTACACATCTTCACTCAGGTCGCCACGACGTTCAGCGCTGATCAGGGCGACGGGAAACAGGTTGCTGCTGCTTTGCATAATGCTCTTGCACAAAAAAGGGCGGCGTCCGGAAGGAGTTCCGCCCTGCACAGATAAGAATGCCGGTCACCTTCGACAGGGGACCGGCACTTTTGACATGACGACCTTAAGCGGACGCTTGGCCTTCCGCCAGGAAGAACCAGGTTTCCAGCACGGAATCGGGGTTCAGCGAGACGCTTTCGATACCCTGCTCCATCAGCCATTTGGCCAGGTCCGGATGATCGGAAGGGCCTTGGCCGCAGATACCGATGTACTTGCCAGCCTTGTTGCACGCCTGGATGGCGTTGGCCAGCAGCTTCTTGACCGCAGGATTACGCTCGTCGAACAGGTGAGCGATGATCCCGGAGTCGCGGTCCAGGCCCAGGGTCAGCTGGGTCAGGTCGTTGGAACCGATGGAGAAACCGTCGAAGAACTCCAGGAACTCTTCGGCGAGGATGGCGTTGGACGGCAGTTCGCACATCATGATGACGCGCAGGCCGTTTTCGCCACGGGACAAGCCGTTTTCTGCCAGCAGGTCCACGACCTGGCTCGCCTCGCCCAGGGTGCGCACGAACGGCACCATGATCTCGACGTTGGTCAGGCCCATCTCGTTGCGCACACGCTTGAGGGCGCGGCATTCAAGCTCGAAGCAATCACGGAACGCTTCGCTGATGTAACGCGAAGCGCCACGGAAGCCCAGCATCGGGTTTTCTTCTTCCGGCTCGTAGAGCTTGCCGCCGATCAGGTTGGCGTATTCGTTGGACTTGAAGTCCGACAGGCGCACGATGACCTTTTTCGGGTAGAACGCCGCCGCCAGGGTGCTGATGCCTTCCACCAGCTTCTCGACGTAGAAGCCCACCGGATCGTTGTAGCCGGCGATGCGCTTGTCCACACTTTCCTTGATGTCCAGCGGCAAGCCGTCGTAGTTCAACAGGGCTTTGGGGTGCACGCCGATCATGCGGTTGATGATGAACTCCAGGCGGGCCAGGCCCACACCGGCGTTCGGCAACTGCGCGAAGTCGAAAGCGCGGTCCGGGTTGCCGACGTTCATCATGATCTTGAACGGCAGGTCGGGCATGGCGTCGATGGAGTTTTGCTTGATGTCGAAGCCCAGCTCGCCTTCAAAGATGAAGCCGGTGTCGCCTTCGGCGCAGGAGACGGTCACGCCCTGGCCGTCCTTGAGCAGTTGGGTGGCGTTGCCGCAACCCACCACCGCTGGGATCCCCAGCTCGCGGGCGATGATCGCCGCGTGACAGGTACGCCCGCCACGGTTGGTAACGATGGCGCTGGCACGCTTCATCACCGGTTCCCAGTCCGGGTCGGTCATGTCGGAAACCAGAACGTCACCGGGCTGGACTTTGTCCATCTCGGACACATCCTTGATGATCCGCACCTTGCCGGCGCCGATGCGCTGGCCAATGGCACGGCCTTCCACCAGCACGGTGCCGGTTTCTTTCAGCAGGTAGCGCTCCATGACGTTGGCCGAGGTACGGCTCTTCACGGTTTCCGGGCGGGCCTGCACGATGTACAGCTTGCCGTCGTCACCGTCCTTGGCCCATTCGATGTCCATCGGGCACTTGTAGTGCTTTTCGATGATCATCGCTTGCTTGGCCAATTCGCTGACTTCCGCATCGCTCAGGCAGAAGCGCGCGCGCTCGGCCTTGTCGACGTCCACGGTTTTCACCGAACGACCGGCCTTGGCCTCGTCGCCGTAGATCATCTTGATCGCCTTGCTGCCCAGGTTGCGGCGCAGAATGGCCGGGCGGCCGGCTTCAAGGGTGTGCTTGTGTACGTAGAATTCGTCCGGGTTGACCGCGCCCTGGACAACGGTTTCGCCCAGGCCGTAGGCGCCGGTGATAAACACCACGTCACGGAAGCCCGACTCGGTGTCGAGGGTGAACATCACGCCGGCGGTGCCGGTTTCCGAACGTACCATGCGCTGCACACCGGCAGACAGGGCCACCAGCTTGTGGTCGAAACCCTGGTGCACACGGTAGGAAATGGCGCGGTCATTGAACAGCGAAGCGAACACTTCCTTGGCTGCGCGGATCACGTTTTCCACGCCGCGGATGTTAAGGAAGGTCTCTTGCTGGCCGGCGAAGGAGGCGTCGGGCAAGTCTTCGGCGGTGGCCGAGGAACGCACGGCGACGGCCATATCCGGGTTGCCGGCCGACAGGGTGGCGAAGGCGGTGCGGATTTCTTCGTTGAGCTTCTCGGGGAACTCGGCTTCCATGATCCATTGGCGGATCTGGGCGCCGGTCTTGGCCAGGGCATTGACGTCATCGACGTCCAGGGCATCCAGCGCGGCGTGGATCTGAGCGTTGAGGCCGCTCAGTTCGAGGAAATCGCGGTAGGCCTGGGCCGTGGTGGCGAAACCACCCGGCACCGACACACCTGCGCCTGCAAGATTACTGATCATCTCGCCGAGGGATGCGTTCTTGCCCCCTACGTGCTCTACATCATGGACGCCGAGCTTATCGAGGGAAACTACGTACTCTACCAAGGTGATCTCTCCACTAACTGTGTTGGAAAAGCTCAGGACGCCGGCTGCTCGTAGGAGCGATTACCCGCGTTTGTGGCCTGGACCTGGAAAATAAGTGAGAATGCGGCCCACTATGGGACGGCAAAATCGCGCCTATCATATCCAAGATTCGTCATCAGCTTAAGGCCCAGGGCTCAAATGAAACGATCTGCTTTCTTTATCTCCGATGGCACCGGCATCACTGCCGAAACCCTGGGTCAGAGCCTGCTCGCGCAGTTCGAAAATATTACCTTTGCCAAATTCACGCGGCCTTATATCGACAGCGTGGATAAAGCGCGGGCCATGGTACAACAAATCAATCTGGCCGCTGAAAAAGACGGCTTTCGGCCGATCATTTTCGACACCATTGTCAATCAAGACATCCGTGAGATTCTGGCAACGTCGAATGGTTTCATGATCGACATTTTCTCGACGTTCCTCGCGCCGCTGGAACAGGAGTTGAGCGAACACTCCTCCTATTCGGTCGGAAAGTCCCATTCCATTGGGCATAACTCCAATTATATGGAGCGTATCGAGGCAGTGAACTTCGCCCTCGACAACGACGACGGCGCCCGCACCCACTACTACGACAAGGCCGACCTGATCCTGGTCGGCGTATCGCGCTGCGGCAAAACGCCCACCTGTTTGTACATGGCCATGCAATTCGGCATCCGTGCGGCCAACTACCCGCTGACCGAAGACGACATGGAGCACCTGACGCTGCCCGCGGCCCTGCGCGCCCATTCGCACAAGCTGTTCGGCCTGACCATCGACCCGGACCGCCTCACCGCCATCCGCAACGAGCGCAAGCCCAACAGCCGCTACTCCAGCTACGCCCAGTGCGAATTCGAAGTACGCGAAGTAGAAAATCTGTTCCGTCGCGAGAATATTGCGCACATCAATTCCACGCATTTTTCGGTGGAAGAGATTTCGGCGAAGATTTTGGTGGAGAAAGGTGTGGAGCGGCGCTTCAAATAACGCCTTGAGACTCTAGCTTTACTGTGGCGAGCGGGCTTGCCCCGCGTTGGGCTGCGCAGCAGCCCTGAACCAGTCACCGAGAACTGGCTGACACACCGCATTTATCTTGATTGGGGCTGCTTCGCAGCCCAACGCGGGGCAAGCCCGCTCGCCACAACGCGCCTGGACGTCCACTCGCTACAGGTGAAACCGCCCACCCCCCAGCCCCAACGCCGTCGCCAACGCATCAAACCCCGCCCGCAACAACTGATCATCCCCCGACGTATTGCAGATACTCGCCCGAATAAACTGCGGCACCGCCGTCTGACCAACGGCAAACGCCTCGGCGGTGGCGATCAGGTAATTATTCTGCTTGAGCTCCGCCTCGATTTCCGACGCGCGCCAGGGCTCCGGCACTTCGATCCAGAAGTGCGGACTGTTCAGATGGGTCCGATAGGCCAGGCCCGCCAACAAATCCTGCACCAGGGCTTTGCGCCGGCTGATCTCGTTGATCTGCTGGCGCAGCAGGTATTCCGCCGTACCGTTTTCGATCCACTGGGTCGCCAGTTCCAGGGTCACCGGCGTGGCCATCCAGCAGGTGGAGCGCAAAGCCGCCGAGATACGGCTGACCAGCGCCGGGGGCGCATGCACATAGCCCACACGCAACCCGGCAGACACGGCCTTGCTCAGGCTGCTGATCAAAATCGTACGCTCGGGGGCGAAATGGCTGAGGGGCGGCGGACGGTCTTCGACCAATACACCGTGGGCTTCGTCCTCAAGAATCAGCAGATTATGTTCCCGGCACACCTTCACCAGCGCTTCGCGCCGCGCCACGGATAACACCGCCGTGGTCGGGTTCTGGATGGTCGGCGTGCAATACAACGCTGAAACCCGGTGATTACGACAGACTTCATCCAGCGCGCTTGGCAGCACGCCTTCTTCGTCCATCTCCAGGCCGATCAGGCGGATACCCAGCATACGCGCGGCGGTGATCAGCCCAGGGTAAGTCAGTTGTTCGGTGACCACCGTATCGCCAGCGCGCAGCAAAGCCATCATCGCGCACAGCAGGCCGTGCTGGCCGCCGTTGACGCAGATCACCTGCTCGGGGATCGGATGAAAATCACGCTGCACCAGCCACTGCGCGCCCGCGTCGCGATAACGCGGCAGGCCGGCATCCGGGGTGTAGGCGCTGATGTCCTGAAGGAACTTGGCGTTGGTCGACAGGGTTTGGAAGCTCTGGGCCAGGAAGGTGGTTTCCTGACCCGGGATGTGCATGTTGCGGCTCATGTCGAAGTACTGGCGCGGCTCCTCGCTGAAGTTACGAAAGCCTTCATCACGCTGGCGCTCCATCCCTCGCTTGCGTACGAAAGTGCCGTCACCCACTCGCGCGACCACCAACCCCAGACGCTCCAGCTCACCGTAGGCCCGGCTGATGGTGCCGATGGTCACCCCCAGATTGTCGGAAAGCACCCGATGAGGCGGAAGTTTTCGTCCCGGCTCAATCAAGCCTTCGAGGATGCCCCGTTCCATGACATCGGACAGGCGCTTGTACTTCACGCCCTGCCCGTTGGACAACCCCTCACGCATAATTGACACCATGTCAATATTTGTTTTGACAGCCATCTTTTGCCCTAATAGTGTGCTTTTACGGGTTCAATCGCCGAAATTTATCACTCATTACCAGCTCAATATAGAGTTCAATTCCGGCTCAGGGAAGCAATAAACGATGCCAATGTCAGCCGTTCTCGAAAACACCACCAAAACAAAAAACCAGAAACAGTGGTTGGCCGGCCTGGTCACCAGCGTGATGTTCCTGATCGTGTGCCTGAGCTGGGGCACCACCTGGCTGGGGATCAAGATTGCCGTCGAGAGCGTGCCGCCGTTGACGTCCGCCGGCCTGCGCTTCCTGATAGCCTTCCCGCTGTTCCTGTGTTTTGCCATGGTGCGCCGCGAGCCCATCCTGTTTCCTCGCGAGAGCCGCTGGTTCTTCGTATTCGTGACCCTGTCCTACTTCAGCGTGCCCTATTACCTGCTCAACTACGGCGAGATGCATGTCTCATCCGGCCTCACCGCCCTGCTGTTCAGTTGCATGCCGGTGTTTATCCTGATTTTCTCCGCGCTGTTCCTGCGCGAGCGTATCTACTTTTCCCAGGTGGTCGGCATCGGTATCGGCTTCGGCAGCCTCTACATGATCATCAGGAGCCAGGGCCTGCACCTGGACCACGCCGAGTTCTTCGGGGTACTGGCGATCCTGACCGCCGCGATCATGCATGCCCTGTGCTACGTCATCACCAAGCAAAAAGGCAGCGCCATCAGCGTGATCACCTACAACACACTGCCCATCGGCATTGCCGGGCTGATGCTGTTCGTGGCCGGGTTGTGGTTTGAGACGCCGACCTTCGAAGACATCACCCTGCGCTCCTGGAGCGCGCTGTTCTACCTGGGGCTGGTGGCATCGGTGGGTGGGTTCATCGTGTATTTCATGCTGCTCAAGCGCTTGAGCCCGATCATCCTGTCGTTCGTATTCATCATTTTCCCGGTGTTCGCGGTGATCATCGGTGCCTGGTACGAAGGCGTGGCGATTTCCCGCGACCTGATGCTGTATTCGGCCATCCTGCTGGCCGGCTTTGCGATCACCAAGTTGCCCGTTGAAAAACTCCTGGCCAAGAAAAATTGATCATCAACCGACGCGAGAGAAACATGGACGTCCTCCGCCCCGAAGCCCTGGAACAGATCTACACCCACGCCAGCCGCAGCTACCCCGAGGAATGCTGCGGTTTTGTCTTCGCCGACGGCAGCGTGTACCTGGGCAACAACATCCAGAACGAACTGCACCGCAAGAACCCCGAGATGTACCCGCGCAGCGCGGCCAATGGCTACACCTTCTCGGTGGCCGACACGCTGCTGATGAACAAGGCGTTTCGCAGCGACAACCCGGTGGTGGTGATCTACCACTCCCACCCGGACGTCGGCGCCTATTTCAGCGATGAAGACCAGGACAAGGCGCTGTTCATGGGCGAGCCGATCTACCCCGTCAGTTACCTGGTGGTCGACGTTCGCCAGGGCCAGGCCCTGGGTTCCAAGCTGTTTGCCTGGGATGGCAAGCATTTCGCCCTAAACCCCTTCAACGACCTGCACACGGAGTTGTCCATGAACGCTGTCTCTTTCCCCGACATTCTGGTTCGCGTGGCCAAGCTGCCGGAATCGACCCTTGAGGGCGCCGGATCGACATTGCGCGAAGTCATTGAAAACCTCTGCAGCAGCCACCCGCAGTTGCGCCCCCATCTGTTTCACGAAAAGAACAACCAGCTCAAGGAACACTTCCTGTTCACTGCCGAGGAAGAGCTGATCAGCGCCGACGACCGGCTGCCGGAAAAAGCCAGGATCGAAGTGTTGCTCGCCACGTCAGGCGGTATGGACATCGACGGCCTCAGCAACGAGGAAGTGCAACGTTATGTGCGCCATATCACCCTGCCCGGCGTTGGCCGCGAAGGCCAGCTGAACCTCAAGAAAGCCAAGGTGTTGATCATCGGCACCGGCGGCCTGGGTTCGCCCATCAGCCTGTACCTGGCAGCGGCCGGTGTCGGCACCCTGGGGCTGGTGGATTTCGATGTGGTGGAAAGCAGCAACCTGCAACGCCAGGTCGTCCATGGCAACAGCACCCTGGGCATGCCCAAGGTCGAGTCGGCCAAACAGCGCCTGCAGGACCTCAACCGCCATATCCAGATCAACGCCCACAACACCGCCCTGAACGCCGATAACGCCCTGGAACTGGTAGGCGCCTACGACCTGGTGATCGACGGCACCGATAATTTCGACACCCGCTACCGGGTCAACGACGCTTGCGTG
Source organism: Pseudomonas sp. SH10-3B (assembly GCF_019891415.1). Lineage (NCBI taxonomy): Bacteria > Pseudomonadati > Pseudomonadota > Gammaproteobacteria > Pseudomonadales > Pseudomonadaceae > Pseudomonas > Pseudomonas sp. SH10-3B. The sequence goes on from NZ_JAFLXD010000014.1 coordinate 97,472, forward strand.
CAATTGGGCAAACCCCTGGTGTACGGCGCCATCTACCGCTTCGACGGGCAGATCAGCGTGCTCAACTACCAAGGCGGGCCGTGCTACCGCTGCCTGTTCCCCAGCGCACCGCCCGCAGAGCTGGCGCCCAATTGCAGCGCCGGCGGGGTGATCGGCGTGCTGCCTGGGGTGGTCGGGATGATCCAGGCCACCGAGGCCATCAAATTGCTGATCGGCATTGGCGAGCCCCTTTCCGGCCGACTGATGCGCTTCGATGCACTGGCCATGAAGTTCAGCGAAATACGCTTCAAGCGCCGCGCCGACTGCCCGTGCTGCTCCGAGCTGCGCCACAGCGAAACCCTGGCGCCCACCGTGTGCGCAGATGCCGTGCCCAGCCAACCGTCCCTGGCCGAGGAGCGCTACATCAAGCCCCGTGTACTCAAGCAGGTGCTCGAACACCCCAACAGCGCCGACGTGCTGCTGGATGTGCGCGACGCCAGCGAACTGGAGGTGTGCAAACTACCGGGCGTGGTGCATATCCCCCTGGCCGAACTGGATGGGCAACTCGGCCGCCTCAGCCGCGACAACACTCACTACCTGATCTGCTACGCCGGCACCCGCGCCGAGCAAGCGGCCAGTACGCTGTTGGCGGCTGGCTTCGCCAACACCAAAGTCCTGCAAGGCGGCATGAAGCACTGGGTTCGCGACGTCGAACCCGATATGCCGTTGTATTGAGCCGAGGACTGAATGATGTTGCATAACTCTATCCTCGACGCCATTGGCCACACACCGATCGTGCGCCTGGCGCAGTTTTCCGAAGACCTCGGCATTGAGGTCTACGCCAAGCTCGAATCCCTCAACCCTGGCGGCAGCCACAAGGCCCGCATCGCCCTGGGCATGATTCTCGACGCCGAGCGGCGCGGCGTACTCATCCGCGACTCCGGGCAAACCATCATCGAACCCAGTGGCGGCAATACCGGCATCGGCCTGGTGATGGCCGGCAACGTGCTGGGCTACAAGGTGGTGCTGGTGATCCCCGACAACTACAGCCCCGAAAAACAGAAGCTGCTGCGCCTGTACGGCGCCAAGGTGGTGCTCTCGGACAGCCGCCTGGGCAACAACTCCCACGGCGAAAAATGCATGGAGCTGCAGCTGGAAAAACCCAGCTACGTGATGCTCAACCAGCAACGCAACGGCGCCAACCCGCAGACCCACCGTGACACCACCGCACCGGAAATCCTTCGCGCCTTTGGCGATAAGCGCGCGGACTACTTCGTCTGCGGCATCGGCACCGGTGGGCATATCACCGGCATCGGCGAAACCCTGAAGGCCAGCTGGCCTGGCGTGCGCGTCATGGGCGTGGAGCCGGAAGAATGCGACCTGCTGAAAAACCAGCACGCGCCGCACCATATCCAGGGCCTGTCGATCGGGCTGATCCCGAGCATCCTCAACCTGGAGGTGATCGACGGCATGCTCAAGGTCTCGCGCCAGGAGTGCATCGACATGATCAAACGCATCATGCGCACCGACGCCATCAGCCTGGGCCTGTCCTCTGCGGCCAACATGGTGGCCATCGCCAGGCTCGCCCCCGAATTGCCGCCCGAAACGGTGGTGTTGACCATGGTCTACGACAATGCCGACAGCTACCTGCCCAGTTTCGAATAACCGGTTTTTCAACCATCCAGAATGCGGGGGAGCCTCCATGGGCGGCTTTATCGACATGCGACAGTTGCACGATGAGTTGCTCACCCACCTCATCAAGACCCTCACACCCGCGCAGATCAAGGCGCTTGAGCCGCACCTGGCGCCGCTGATCCAGAATGCCGCCCAGGCGGTGGCCGAAGACCTGATCGCCTATGCCTATCGCGACCCGGCGTCCCGCGGACGCGGCGAGCTGATCCTGGAGTCCTACGCCTCGTTCAAGGCGGTGCTTTATTACCGGCTTGCGCACCAGATATGGAATTTTCCCGACCAGACCAACGGGGTGTTTTCACGCATCGCCCTCAAGCTCAGCAACCAGGGCAAGGTCCTCTCCGGGGCCGAAATCCACCCGGCAGCGCGTATCGGCCGGCGCTTTGTGCTCGACCACGGCTACGGCACGGTGATCGGCGAAACCTGCGAAATCGGCAACGACTGCTACATCCTCTGCGGCGTGACCCTGGGGGCCCGTGGCATTGCCAACAACCCCGATGGCAAACGTCATCCGCGCCTGGGCAACAACGTCGAGGTCGGCTCGGGCGCCCGCGTGCTGGGCTATGTGCTGATCGGCGACAACGTGTTTATCAGCCCCGCCTGTGTGATCACCCAGGACGTACCCGCCGGCACCAAGGTGAAGGTGGTGAACCAGATCCAACTGCAAAAAAACGATGAATCGGAGCACAGTAATTACCTCGGTGCCTTCGCCCTGGATGAGCGCCTGCACGTGGTCGGCGAGGTCAATACCAGCCATAAGGTCACGGTGCTGGACGCCGACTTTCACCCGTTGCAAGGCTTGATGCTGGAGCCGACGGTAAAGGAGCGTCACCACCTGCAATTCAGGCTGCACCGCCTCGAATCCGGCAACCACCTGCCGCGCCTGCCGCTGAACCTGAAAGTCTGCGGGCCGGAATTCGAAATCACCCTGCTCTCTCCCCCTGGCTTGAGCGCAATGGTGCGCCACCTGCTGCAAGCCAGCCCACTGATCGTCGGAGGTTGAACATGTCCGTGCACACCATGGAAACCCTGGCGCTGTTTGACAGCGCGCCCTACCAGAACGCATTCAGCGCCCGGGTGATTGCCGTCAGCGAACACGGCATTGCCCTGGAACACACCCTGTTCTACCCCACGGGTGGCGGCCAACCAGGCGATACCGGCCACTTGAGCCTGGCGGACGGCACACGGGTCGAAGTGACCGGCACGGTGCGCGACCCGGTACAGCGTTCGATCATCTGGCACCAGGTGGAACACTGCCCCGCGCAGTTGGTCGCCGGGGTATTGGTGGACGCCGGCCTGGATTGGGAGCGGCGCTACCAGCACATGAAAATGCACACCTGCCTGCACCTGCTGTGCTCGCTCATCGACGCACCGGTGACCGGTTGCAGCATCAGTGCCGACAAAGGTCGCCTGGATTTCGACCTGCCGGAAATGACCCTCGACAAAGACACCATCACCCGTGACCTCAACGCGCTGATCGAACAGGCCCACCAGGTCAAAACCCTGTCGATGCCGGCTTCGGAGTACACCACCCTGCTGCAGATCACCCGCACGCAGGCGGTTGCGCCGCCGGTGATCCAAGGCTCGGTACGGGTGATTGAAATCGGCGGGATCGATATCCAGCCGTGCGGTGGGACACATGTGATCAACACCGAGGAAATCGGCCGGGTGTTCTGCGAGAAAATCGAGAAGAAGAGCAAGCACAACCGCAGGGTGATTTTGCGCTTTGAATAACCCCGGATCGGCGGCTGGGACGCCCGTGTCCCAGTCGCGTTTCGTACAGCAAACTGACAGCAAATTTACCCGCTTGTAACATTCAGAAACGTACAATTCCGCCAGCATCGTCTAGATGCCCCTGACTCACGAACGTAGCGCCCGCCCTTCTCGGTGGGACATTCGTGCAGCAGCTAAGCTCACGCCCATCACACTATTTGAACCTGAACGCTGCAGGACTGACCGCCTATGAACAAAGTGTTCCGTCACTACCTCCCTGCGTCCACGCTGCGCTTGCTACCCAACCGCTGGGACCTGGTTGCCCTGCCACTCGTCATCGGTTTCCTGCTGTTTTTCTCGATCACCGCCCGCGAGACCTGGGCCCCCATCGCCACCCTGCAAAGTGAAGTCATCTCCCTGGACCCGGCCAACCTGCCGGAATATGCCATGCGCACGACCTTGCGCATGCTGGCGGCGATGGTCGCGGCGCTGATCTTCACCCTGCTCTACGGCACCCTGGCGGCCAAAAGCCGGCGCGCCGAGAAACTCTTGGTGCCGGTGCTCGACATCCTGCAATCGGTGCCGGTGCTCGGGTACATCTCGTTTACGGTGACGTTTTTCCTGCTGCTGTTCCCTGGGCGCGTGCTCGGCGCCGAGCTTGCCGCGATCTTTGCGATCTTCACCAGCCAGGCATGGAACATGACCTTCAGCTTCTATCAGTCGCTGCGCATGCTCCCCCATGACTTGGTGGAGGTCTCCACCAACCTGCGGCTCTCCGGCTGGCAGAAGTTCTGGAAGCTCGACGTGCCCTTCGCCATGCCCGGCATGGTCTGGAACATGATGATGAGCATGTCCGGCGGCTGGTTTTTCGTGGTGGCCTCCGAGGCGATCACCGTCGGTGACAAGACCATCACCCTGCCGGGCGTGGGGTCGTATCTGGCCTTGGCCATCGCCCAGAAAGACCTGCACGCCGTGGGTTACGTGATCCTGGCGATGATCGCGGTGATCCTGATCTACGACCAGTTTCTGTTCCGTCCATTGGTGGCCTGGGCCGACAAGTTCCGCATGGAAACCACCGCCTCCCAAGGCGCCGCCCCGCAATCCTGGCTACTGAACCTGATCCAGCGCACCCGTGTGGTCCAACGCATCCTGCGCCCGATTACCCGCACGTTCAGCCGCCTGGGTAACCAACGCTTCAGCCTGTCGCGCCGCGCGCGCAAGGCATTGCCGGCAGCCAGCGCCGCGCGCTCCAAGCTGATCGACTGGGTGTGGGCCGCGCTGATAGCCGTGCTGACCGCCTATGCGCTGTACCACATCGTGCGCTATGTCGGCACCGAAGTGACCCTCGGCGAAGTCGGCCATGTGTTGGTGATGGGCCTGATCACGCTGCTGCGCGTCGTGGGGTTGATCCTGATTGCCTCGCTGATCTGGGTGCCCCTGGGTGTGATGATCGGCCTGCGCCCGAGGCTGGCGGAGAAGATCCAGCCACTGGCGCAATTCCTCGCAGCCTTCCCGGCGAACCTGCTGTTTCCGGTGTTTGTCATTGTGATCCTGCACTACCACCTCAACCCGGATATCTGGCTGAGCCCGCTGATCGTGCTGGGCACCCAGTGGTACATCCTGTTCAACGTCATCGCCGGCGCCAGCGCCTTTCCCAATGACTACAAGGAAGCCGCCGCCAACTTCCGCATTCGCGGCTGGTTGTGGTGGCGCAAGGTCATGTTGCCGGGCATTTTTCCGTACTACGTCACCGGCGCGATCACAGCCTCGGGGGGCGCGTGGAACGCCAGCATCGTTTCCGAATATGTGTCCTGGGGCCAGGACAACGTGGTCGCCCACGGGCTGGGCGCGTATATCGCGCAGACCACCGCAGCAGGCGACTTCCCGAAAATCGCCCTGGGCGTGGTGGTGATGTCGATCTTCGTGGTGGCGTTCAACCGTGCCGTCTGGCGGCCGATGTACGCCATGGCTGAAAACAAACTTCGTCTGAATTGATGGGATTCGCAGTGATGACTACCTACACCGAGCGCGCCACCGAGACCCCGGAAATCTACTCGCTGAAAAACGTCAACCGGGTGTTCGGCAAAGGCAAGGATGAACTGCAAGTCCTCAGCGGCGTCGACCTGAGCCTGCACGAAGGCGAGATCGTCGGCATGCTGGGCCGCTCCGGCTCGGGCAAGTCGACGCTGTTGCGCATCATCGCCGGGCTGATCCAGCCGTCGTCGGGCGAAGTGCTTTATCACGGCGCGCCGCTGAACGGCCCGGCCGAAGGCGTGGCCATGGTGTTCCAGACCTTTGCGCTGTTCCCCTGGCTGACCGTACTGGAAAACGTCGAAGCCGGTCTGCAAGCCTTGCAAATCGAACGCAAGGAAACCCGCAGGCGCGCCCTGGCGGCCATCGACCTGATTGGCCTGGACGGTTTTGAAAACGCCTACCCGCGCGAATTGTCCGGAGGCATGCGCCAACGCGTGGGGTTTGCCCGTGGCCTGGTGGTCAACCCGACCTTGCTGCTGATGGACGAACCCTTCTCGGCGCTGGACGTCCTCACCGCCGAAACCTTGCGCACTGACTTGCTGGATTTGTGGAGCGGCAAGCAGTTGCCGATCAAGTCGATCCTGATCGTGACCCACAACATCGAAGAAGCGGTGCTGATGTGCGACCGCATCCTCGTGCTGTCGTCCAATCCCGGTCGGGTCGTGGCCGAAATCAAGGTGCCGTTTGCGCACCCGCGCAACCGACTGGACCCGACCTTTCGGCAAATGGTCGACGACATCTACGCACTGATGACCGACCGCCGCAGCGCCGATGCCAGCCGAGGGTTACCGGAGCTGAAAATAGGCAGTCTGCTGCCGGAAGTGTCCACCAACCTGATGGCCGGCCTGATCGAAACCCTGGCCGCCGAGCCCTACAACGGCCACGCCGGCCTGCCGACCGTGGCCGAACGGCGCCTGCTTGAAGTGGACGACCTGTTCCCGGTGGCGGAGATGCTTGAGCATCTGGGTTTTGCCGAACTCAAGGGCGCCGACATCACCCTGACCGATGCCGGCAAACTGTTCGCCGACTACGGCACGCAGGAGCGTAAAACCCTGTTCGCTGAGCATTTGATCCGCCACGTGCCCTTGGCCGCGCGCATTCACCAGGTGTTGCTGGAGCGCAGCGGACACCGCGCGCCACGGGTGCGTTTCGAGCAGGAACTGGAAGACTCGATGACGGAAGCCTTTGTCGAGAAAACCCTGGAAAGCGTGATCGCGTGGGGGCGCTATGCGGAAATTTTCTCCTATGACGACCATACCGAGACGTTCAGCCTGGATGATGTCGAGGGCAGTATGTAGCCCATAGCGCCCCCTCCCACATGGGGTTTGCAAGGTGTCTCAGATCACGAACAGGTCCACGAAACGATTGACCGGCGTCGCCTCCAGCTTCGCCTGATCCTTGCACAAGGCAAAAATCTCGGCACTGCGCTGCGCGGTAAAACGCGTGGCCAGGTTGGCCTTGAACTTGTCTTCCAGCATTGGAATACCCTCCACTCGACGACGGCGATGACCGATGGGGTATTCCACCGCCACTTGCCCGGTGCTGGAGCCATCCTTGAAGAACACCTGCACCGCGTTGGCGATGGAACGCTTGTCGGCCTCCAGGTATTCACGGCTGTAGCGCGGGTCCTCGACGATGACCATCTTGTCGCGCAGTTCATCGATGATCGGGTGAGCAGCGTGAAAATCATCCTCGTACTGCTCGGCCACCAGGTTGCCGAATGCCAGGGCCACGGCGGTCATGTATTGCAGGCAATGGTCGCGGTCGGCCGCGTTGGCCAGTGGCCCGACCTTGGAGATGATGCGAATCGCCGACTCATGGGTGGTGATCACGATGCGCTCGATGTCGTGCAGGCGCTCCTTGACCAACGGATGCAAGGTCACCGCGGCTTCACAGGCGGTTTGCGCGTGGAACTCGGCGGGGAAGCTGATCTTGAACAGCACGTTTTCCATCACGTAGGTGCCGTACGGCTGGGACAGGCTGAACCCGCGCTTGTCCTCGGGCTTGAGCGCCAGGTCGTTGTTGGTGTGGCTGAACAGCACATCGTAGAAGCCCCATTGCGGCGCGCTCAGCACACCGGGGATGCCCATTTCGCCGCGCAGGGCGATGTCCGCCAGGCGTACGCCGCGACTCGACGCATCCCCCGCCGCCCATGACTTGCGCGAGCCGGCATTCGGCGCATGCCGGTAAGTGCGCAAGGCCTGGCCATCGACGAAGGCGTGAGACAACGCCGACAGCAACTGTTCGCGGTTGGCGCCCATCAGTTTGGCGGTAACCGCCGTGGAGGCGACTTTCACCAACAGCACATGGTCGAGGCCGACGCGGTTGAAGGAGTTTTCCAGGGCAATCACCCCCTGGATTTCGTGGGCCATGATCATCGCGTCCAGCACCGCGCGCACCGTCAGCGGTGCGTCGCCATTGGCCACGCGCTTTTGCGACAGGTGATCCGCCACGGCAAGGATCCCGCCGAGGTTATCCGAGGGATGCCCCCATTCGGCGGCGAGCCAGGTGTCGTTGTAGTCGAGCCAGCGCACGATGCAACCGATGTCCCAGGCCGCCTTGACCGGGTCCAGGCGAAACGACGTGCCCGGCACCCGCGCACCGAACGGCACCACCGTGCCCTCGACAATCGGCCCCAGGTGCTTGGTGCACTCGGGGAAGCGCAGGGCCAGCAGGCCGCAACCCAACGTGTCCATCAAACAGTTGCGGGCGGTGTCGAGGGCGGCTTGGGAGTCGATGCGGTAGCTGAGGACGTAGTCGGCAATGTCCTGCAGGACCTGGTCGTAGTCGGGGCGGTTGTTCTGGTCGACGTTGGTGCTCATGGCAGATCTCCAAAAAGGGGTGGGGTCAATCCTCGGGCTAACGGTTACGGGAAGCAGATCTTGGATGCCTGCCTTTTGGAATAGAGATCCTCTGTGGGAGGGGCTTACCCTAATGCCAGTTCACATCGCCTCCTGTAGGAGCGAGCTTGCTCGCTCCTACAAAAAGCCTCCTCCCACATTGGATCTGTGCAGGGTTTTAGAAAGAGTCGCCGGGTACGCGGACGAAACCTTCCATCAACACCCGCGCACTGCGGCTCATGATGGCTTTCTTCACCACCCACTCACCGTCCACCTGGGTGGCTTCAGCCCCCACGCGCAAGGTGCCGGAGGGATGCCCGAAGCGCACGGCATTGCGTTCAATACCGCCCGCAGCGAGGTTGACCAAGGTCCCCGAAATCGCCGCCGCCGTGCCGATCGCCACCGCCGCCGTGCCCATCATCGCGTGGTGCAGCTTGCCCATGGACAGGGCGCGCACCAGCAAATCCACATCGCCGGCCTTGATTGCCTTGCCACTGGACGCTACGTAATCCGCAGGCTTGGCCACAAACGCCACCTTCGGCGTGTGCTGGCGCTGGGCGGCTTCGTCGAGGTGTTTGATCAGCCCCATGCGCAACGCGCCATAGGCCCGTACGGTCTCGAACATTGCCAGGGCCTTGGGGTCGCTGTTGATCGCGCCTTGCAGTTCGGTGCCGGTATAACCGAGGTCTTCGGCGTTGATGAAAATCGTCGGGATACCGGCGTTGATCAGCGTGGCCTTGAAGGTGCCGACACCCGGCACTTCCAGGTCGTCGACCAGGTTGCCGGTGGGGAACATCGAGCCGCCGCCGCCCTCTTCTTCTGCCGCCGGGTCCATGAATTCCAGCTGCACTTCGGCAGCCGGGAAGGTCACGCCATCCAGTTCAAAGTCGCCGGTTTCCTGTACCGCCCCATCGGTGATCGGCACGTGGGCGATGATGGTCTTGCCGATATTCGCCTGCCAGACCCGCACCACCGCCACGCCGTTTTGGGGCACGCGGGCCGGATCGACCAGCCCCGCGCTGATGGCGAACGAACCCACCGCCGCCGACAGGTTGCCGCAGTTGCCACTCCAGTCGACAAAGGGTTTGTCGATGGAGACCTGGCCAAACAGGTAGTCCACGTCGTGATCGGGACGGGTGCTTTTGGCGAGAATTACGGTTTTGCTGGTGCTCGACGTGGCGCCGCCCATGCCGTCGATTTGCTTGTCGTAGGGATCGGGGCTGCCGATCACCCGTAGCAGCAAGGCATCCCGCGCCGCGCCCGGCACCTGCGCCGACTCGGGCAGGTCCTGGAGGCGGAAAAATACGCCCTTGCTGGTGCCGCCACGCATATAGGTGGCGGGGATCTTGATTTGCGCTGCGTGTGCCATGGTCATCCCCTTCAGGCGGTGGTGGCCGATTCCAGGAAATCCTGGGCAAACCGTTGCAATACGCCGCCGGCCTCGTAGATCGACACTTCTTCGGCGGTGTCCAGGCGGCACGTCACCGGCACCTCGACACGTTCGCCATCCTTGCGGTTGATCACCAGCGTCAACTGCGCACGCGGGGTGCGTTGGCCGATCACGTCGTAGGTTTCGCTGCCATCAATCTGCAAGGTGTGACGGTCGGTGCCCGGCAGGAACTCCAGCGGCAACACGCCCATGCCTACCAGGTTGGTGCGGTGGATGCGCTCGAAACCTTCGGCGGCAATCGCTTCCACACCCGCCAGGCGCACGCCCTTGGCGGCCCAGTCGCGGGACGAGCCCTGGCCGTAGTCGGCGCCGGCAATGATGATCAGCGGCTGCTTGCGCTCCATGTAGGTTTCGATGGCTTCCCACATCCGCGTGACCTGGCCTTCCGGCTCGATCCGCGCCAGGGAGCCCTGCTTGACCTTGCCGTTCTCCTGCACCATTTCGTTGAACAGTTTCGGGTTGGCGAACGTCGCGCGCTGCGCGGTCAGGTGGTCACCACGGTGGGTGGCGTAGGAGTTGAAGTCGACTTCCGGCAGGCCCATTTTCGCCAGGTATTCGCCGGCGGCGCTGTCGAGCATGATCGCGTTGGACGGCGACAGGTGATCGGTGGTGATGTTGTCTGGCAGCACCGCCAGCGGGCGCATGCCCTTGAGCGGCCGCGCACCGGCCAGCGCACCTTCCCAGTACGGTGGGCGACGGATATAGGTGCTCTGCGGGCGCCAGTCGTACAACGGCGCGACTTTCGGGCCGGTGTCTTCGTGGATCGCGAACATCGGGATATACACCGCGCGGAACTGCTCCGGCTTGACCGAGGCCTTGACCACCGCGTCGATTTCTTCGTCGCTCGGCCAGATGTCCTGCAGGCGGATTTCCTTGCCGTCGGCGTCGAGGCCGAGCACGTCCTTCTCGATGTCGAAACGGATGGTGCCGGCAATCGCATAGGCCACCACCAGCGGCGGCGAAGCCAGGAACGCCTGCTTGGCGTACGGGTGGATACGCCCGTCGAAGTTACGGTTACCCGAGAGCACGGCGGTGGCGTACAGGTCGCGGTCGATGATCTCTTGCTGGATCACCGGGTCGAGGGCACCGGACATGCCGTTGCAAGTGGTGCAGGCAAACGCCACCACGCCAAAGCCGAGCTTTTCCAACTCATGGCCCAGGCCGGCTTCTTCCAGGTACATGGCCACGGTTTTCGAACCCGGTGCCAGGGACGACTTGACCCACGGCTTGCGCGTCAACCCAAGCTTGTTGGCGTTGCGCGCCAGCAGCCCGGCGGCGATCACGTTGCGCGGGTTACTGGTGTTGGTGCAACTGGTGATGGCGGCGATGATCACCGCGCCGTCGGGCATTTGCCCCGGCACGTCATCCCACTGGCCGGAGATGCCCTTGGCAGCCAGGTCGCGGGTGGCGACGCGGGCGTGCGGGTTGCTCGGGCCAGCCATGTTGCGCACGACGCTGGACAGGTCGAAGGTGAGGCCACGCTCGTATTGCGCACCTTTAAGGTCGTCTGCCCACAGGCCGGTATGACGGGCGTATTGCTCGACCAGGGTGACTTGTTCGTCTTCGCGGCCGGTGAGTTTCAGGTAGGCGATGGTCTGCTGGTCGATATAAAACATGGCCGCCGTGGCGCCGTATTCCGGGGCCATGTTGGAGATGGTCGCGCGGTCGCCGAGGGTCAGTTTGGAGGCGCCCTCACCGAAGAACTCCAGCCACGCACCAACGACTTTCTGTTGCCGCAGGAACTCGGTCAGGGCCAGCACCATGTCGGTGGCGGTGATGCCTGGCAGCAGCTTACCGGTCAGTTCGACGCCGACGCTTTCCGGCAGGCGCATCCACGAGGCGCGGCCAAGCATGACGCTCTCGGCTTCCAGGCCACCGACGCCAATGGCGATCACGCCCAGGGCATCGACATGGGGGGTGTGGCTGTCGGTGCCGACACAGGTATCGGGGAAGGCCACGCCGTCACGCACCTGGATCACCGGGGACATTTTCTCCAGGTTGATCTGGTGCATGATGCCGTTGCCCGGCGGGATCACGTCGACGTTCTTGAAGGCCTTTTTGGTCCACTCGATAAAGTGGAAGCGGTCTTCGTTGCGACGGTCTTCGATGGCGCGGTTTTTCTCGAATGCGTCCGGGTCGAAACCACCGGCTTCAACGGCCAAGGAGTGGTCGACGATCAACTGGGTCGGGACCACTGGGTTGACCTGGGCCGGGTCGCCGCCTTGCAGGGCGATGGCGTCACGCAGGCCGGCGAGGTCGACCAGCGCGGTCTGGCCGAGGATGTCGTGGCACACCACACGGGCCGGGAACCACGGGAAGTCAAGGTCGCGTTTGCGTTCGATCAGTTGGCTCAGGGAAGCATTGAGGGTGGCCGGGTCGCAGCGGCGCACCAGGTTCTCGGCGAGCACACGAGAGGTATAGGGCAATGTGGCGTAGGCGCCGGGGCTGATTGCATCGACAGCCGCGCGGGCGTCGAAGTAATCCAGGCGGCTGCCGGGGAGCGGTTTGCGAAATTCAGTGTTCATCGTCAGGACTCGGTCACGGTGATTGCAAAAGGAAGACCTGGGCCGATCCAGAATTGAAATGCGATTCAAATGTGGGAGGGGCGGTGCGACGATTCGACTTGCTCCCGATGGCGGTGTATCAGTTGCTATAGGTTTGAATGACACACCACCATCGGGGGCAAGCCCCCTCCCACACTTTGACCTCATTCCAGTCCAGGGATCGTCGGTCTTCAGCGACGTTCGATTGGCACGAACTTGCGCTGTTCGACGCCGGTGTACTCGGCGCTTGGACGGATGATGCGGTTGTTGGCGCGCTGCTCGAACACATGCGCGGCCCAGCCGGTAAGCCGCGAGCAGACGAAGATCGGCGTGAACAGCTTGGTCGGGATGCCCATGAAGTGGTACGCCGAGGCATGGTAGAAGTCGGCGTTGGGGAACAGTTTTTTCTGTTCCCACATGGTCTTGTCGATGGCTTCGGAGACCGGGAACAACACGGTGTCGCCCACTTCGTCAGCGAGTTTTTTCGACCAACCCTTGATCACTTCATTACGCGGGTCGTTGTCTTTGTAGATCGCGTGGCCGAAGCCCATGATCTTGTCCTTGCGCGCCAGCATGCCGAGGGTGCCTTCGACGGCTTCCTCCGCCGAGCCGAAACGCTCGATCATTTCCATCGCCGCTTCGTTGGCGCCGCCGTGCAGCGGGCCGCGCAGGGAGCCGATGGCGGCGGTGACGCAGGAATACAGGTCGGACAGGGTCGAGGCACACACCCGCGCGGTGAACGTCGAGGCGTTGAACTCGTGCTCGGCGTAGAGGATCAACGACACGTTCATGACTTTTTCATGCAGCTCGCTCGGCTTCTTGCCGTGCAGCAGGTGCAGGAAGTGGCCGCCGATGCTCGGCTCGTCGGTCACGCAGTCAATGCGCTTGCCGTCGTGGCTGAAGCGGTACCAGTAGCACATGATCGCAGGGAACGCGGCGAGCAGGCGGTCGGTCACGTCGCGTTGCACGCTGAAGTCTTTTTCCGGCTCGATATTGCCGAGGAACGAGCAACCGGTGCGCATCACGTCCATCGGGTGGGCGTCGGCGGGGATGCGTTCGAGCACTTCCTTCAGCGCCTGCGGCAGGTCGCGCAATTTGCTCAGCTTGGCGCTGTAGGCGGCCAGTTCGGCCTGGGTTGGCAGTTCGCCGTACAGCAGCAGATAAGCGACCTCTTCAAACTGCGCGTCGGCGGCCAGTTCGCGCACATCGTAGCCACGGTAGGTCAAGCCGGCACCGGCCTGGCCCACGGTGGACAGTGCGGTCTGCCCGGCTACCTGGCCACGCAGGCCGGCGCCACTCAATACTTTTGCTTCAGCCATGGTTTTTCTCCAATTTTGTCGTTATTCAGGGAGGCGTGTTCGTCACTTTTTCGCGGCGAACAGCGCGTCAAGCTTCTGCTCGAAGGTGTGGTAGTCGATGCGATCGTAGAGCTCCATGCGGGTTTGCATGGTGTCGATCACGTTCTGTTGGGTGCCGTCGCGACGGATCGCGGTGTAGACGTTCTCGGCGGCCTTGTTCATGGCGCGGAAGGCCGAGAGCGGGTACAGCACGATGGAAACATCGGCAGATTTCAACTGTTCGGTGGTGTACAGCGGCGTCGCGCCGAACTCGGTGATATTGGCCAGGATCGGCGCTTTCACACGGGCGGCGAACAGCTTGTACATCTCAAGCTCGGTAATGGCTTCCGGGAACACCATGTCGGCGCCGGCTTCGATGCAGGCGGCGGCACGTTCCAGGGCGGACTCCAGGCCTTCGACGGCCAGGGCATCGGTGCGCGCCATGATCACGAAGCTGTCATCGGTGCGCGCGTCCACGGCGGCCTTGATGCGGTCGACCATTTCCTGCTGGGACACGATCTCTTTGTTCGGACGATGGCCGCAGCGCTTGGCGCCGACCTGGTCTTCGATATGGATGGCGGCGGCGCCGAACTTGATCATTGATTTGACCGTGCGCGCGACGTTGAACGCCGAGGAACCGAAACCGGTGTCCACGTCCACCAGCAGCGGCAGGTCGCAGACGTCGGTGATGCGGCGCACGTCAGTGAGTACGTCGTCCAGGCCGGTGATGCCCAGGTCCGGCACGCCGAGGGAACCGGCCGCCACGCCGCCGCCCGACAGGTAGATCGCCTTGAAGCCGGCGCGCTTGGCCAACAGCGCGTGGTTGGCGTTGATCGCACCGACCACCTGCAAGGGGTGTTCGCTGGCGACCGCATCACGGAAACGCTGGCCGGGTGTGCTTTTATTGTTCGAACTCATGACTCACCTCTATCAGGGGCGCCGCCGGGGAAATGACGGGCAATGTTGCGTTTGGAAGCACCGATATGCCGGCGCATCAACAACTCGGCCAGTTCACCGTCGCGATCGGCAATCGCATCAAGAATGCGGTGATGCTCGGCAAAGGCCTGGCGTGGACGATTGGGGGTGGCGGAGAACTGGATGCGGTACATGCGCACCAGCTGGTACAGCTCGCCGCAGAGCATTTGGGTCAGGGTGCGGTTGCCGGCGCCTTGAATTATCCGGTAATGAAAATCGAAGTCGCCTTCCTGCTGGTAGTAGCCGAGGCCCGCCTGGAACGCTTCGTCGCGCTCATGGGTGTGCAGCACCTGGCGCAGCTCCTCGATTTCTACATCGGTCATGCGCTCGGCGGCCAGGCGACAGGCCATGCCTTCCAGGGACTCGCGGATTTCATAGAGCTCGATCAGCTCAGCGTGGCTCAGGGACACGACCCGGGCGCCCACATGGGGCACGCGCACCAGCAGGCGCTGGCCTTCAAGGCGGTGGATCGCCTCACGCAACGGGCCGCGGCTGATGCCGTAGGTGCGGGCCAGCTCTGGCTCGGAGATCTTGCTGCCGGGGGCGATCTCACCCTTGACGATGGCGGCCTGGATACGTCGGAAAACGTTCTCGGACATCGTTTGGGATTCGTCCGACGCGATTATCGGAGCATCTGGCTGAACCAGCATATTGTCGACACCTTAAAAACCAATGTGGCAAAAACTAGTCAATCAAGGCGTAATAGTCAAAGAATAAATCAACATTGTCGACAATCGTCTAATAACCCTCACTGCACTCTCTCGGGGCATGGCCGCCTGCCAGCGCTGGCGCCAAAAAAGCATCATGTTAGAATGCCGCCGCATTTGCCTGACATCGCTTGATGAAACGGCGCACGAGGGAGTTTGCGCAGCAATGCCAGTCGCCTTGAATTGAACATCGCACTGCACCGCCTCAGGATCTATGAGACTCAAGCCCTTCCCCCTGTTTTGCCTACTGTTCATCCCCGGCCTTGGCGTTGCCGCCGAGAAGACCGTGTATGGCCTCAACGAATACGCACAATTGGCCGGCATCGACCTTGAAGTCGCAGCCAAACTCGACACCGGCGCCAAGACCGCCTCTCTCAGCGCTCGCGACATCAAGCGCTTCAAGCGCAACGGCGAATCCTGGGTGCGCTTCTACCTGGCCATCGACACCGCCCATTCCCATCCCATCGAACGGCCCCTGGCCCGCGTCAGCAAGATCAAGCGTCGCGCCGGTGACTACGATCCCGATGAGGACAAGAACTACACCGCCCGTCCAGTGATTGCCCTGGATATCTGCATGGGCACCGCTTTACGCAGCATCGAAGTGAACTTGACTGACCGCAGCGCTTTCCAATACCCGCTGCTGATCGGCTCCGAAGCGTTGAAACGCTTTGATGCGCTGGTCGACCCCAGTCTTAAATACGCAGCAGGCAAACCTGCCTGCGCCGCCGACGCTCATACCGCCGAGTAAACCGAATGCGCTCTCTAACCCTGCACCTGAGAATCCTGATCGCCATCCTGGTGGTGTTGGGTATTTCGGTCACCGCCTATCAGATCTTCGTGCTGGGCATTCCTGTCACCGAGGACGCCACCGACGACTTGTGGAACATCGACGCCAAGGTCGAGTTCGTCGCCAACCCGAAAGACCCGGTGAAGATCCAGATGTTCGTGCCGCCCTTGAGCCGCGACTTTGTCAGCCTTAATGAGAGCTTTATCTCGAACAACTACGGGGTGAGCGTCAACCGCATCGACGGCAACCGCAAGGTCACCTGGTCGGCACGTCGCGCCAAAGGCAACCAGACCCTGTATTACCGCCTGGTGCTGACCAAGCGCTACAGCGGCGAAAAAACCAAGATCAAGGGCCCGACGTTCCGCGACAGTATTGCCGTGGAAGGCCCGGAAAAAATCGCCGCCGAAGCCCTGCTGGCGCCGATCCGCCAGCATTCGGCCGACGTCGAGACCTTCATCACCGAAGCCATCAAGCGCACCAACAACCTCAACGACGACAATGTGAAGCTGTTGCTGGCGGGCGATCCGTCCACGCCGCACAAGGCCAAGATCGTCGAGTTGCTGCTGTCCATCGCCCACGTGCCGGTGGAAAAGGTCCACACCATCCGCCTGGTGGCCGACCAGCCGCAAAGCCCGGAACTGTGGCTGCGCAGCTTCAATGGCAACGACTGGCTGTACTTCAACCCCGAGACCGGCGAACAGGGCCTGCCCGCCGACCGCCTGCTGTGGTGGACCGGCGATGAAAACCTGATCACCGTCGATGGCGGCAAGAAAGCCATGGTCACCTTCAGCCTGAACAACAGCGAAATGAACGCCATTCGCCTGGCCAAGCTGACCGACGAGAACACCGACGCCAACTTCCTCGAATACTCGCTGTACGGCCTGCCGCTGCAAACCCAGCAGACCTTCATGATCATGGTGATGATCCCGATTGGCGTGCTGGTGATCCTGATCCTGCGCAACCTGATCGGCCTGCAGACCCTGGGCACCTTTACCCCGGTGCTGATTGCCCTGGCGTTCCGCGAGACGCAGCTGGGCTTCGGGATTGTGCTGTTTACGATTATCACGGCGCTGGGCCTGTCCCTCAGGTCGTACCTGGAACACTTGAAGTTGCAGATGCTGCCGAGGTTGTCGGTGGTGCTGACCTTCGTGGTGGTGCTGATCGCGGCCATCAGCCTGTTCAGCCACAAGCTGGGGCTGGAGCGCGGGCTGTCGGTGGCGCTGTTCCCGATGGTGATTTTGACCATGACCATCGAACGCCTGTCGATCACCTGGGAAGAGCGCGGCGCCAGCCATGCGCTCAAGGTGGCGATTGGTACGCTGTTCGCCGCGTCCCTGGCACACATCATCATGAGCGTGCCGGAGCTGATCTACTTTGTGTTCACCTTCCCGGCGATCCTGCTGATCCTGGTGGGCTTCATGCTGGCGATGGGTCGCTATCGCGGCTACCGCCTGACCGAGCTGGTGCGGTTCAAGGCCTTTCTCAAGGCTGACTCGTAATGTTCGGCTTCTGGAAGACCTGGAAGGCCCTGGAAGCGCGGGGGATCATGGGCATCAACCGGCGCAATGCCGACTACGTGCTCAAGTACAACAAGCGCAGCCTGTATCCGATCGTGGATGACAAGATCATCACCAAGGAACGGGCCATCGCCGCCGGCATCCATGTGCCGGAAATGTACGGGGTGATCTCCACCGAGAAGGAAATCGACAAGCTCGACGAGATCATTGGCGGGCGCAGCGATTTCGTGATCAAACCGGCCCAGGGCGCCGGCGGCGACGGCATCCTGGTGGTGGCGGACCGTTTTGAGGGGCGCTATCGCACAGTGTCCGGCAAGATCATCAGCCATGAAGAGATCGAACATCAGATTTCCAGCATTCTCACCGGCCTGTATTCCCTGGGGGGTCACCGCGACCGCGCGCTGATCGAATACCGCGTGGTGCCCGACCAGATCTTCAAGAGCATCAGCTACGAAGGCGTGCCGGATATTCGCATCATCGTGCTGATGGGCTACCCGGTGATGGCGATGCTGCGCTTGCCGACCCGCCAGTCGGGCGGCAAGGCCAACCTGCACCAGGGCGCGATTGGCGTGGGCGTCGACCTCGCCACCGGCCTGACCCTGCGCGGCACCTGGCTGAACAACATCATCACCAAACACCCCGACACCACCAACGCGGTGGATGGCGTGCAACTGCCCAACTGGGACGGTTTCATGAAGCTCGCGGCCGGCTGCTACGAGCTCTGCGGGCTGGGGTATATCGGCGTGGACATGGTGCTCGACCAGGAAAAAGGCCCGCTGATCCTGGAGCTGAATGCGCGGCCGGGGCTCAATATCCAGATCGCCAACGACTGCGGCCTGACCCTGCGCACCCATGCGGTGGAGGCGCGACTGGAAGACCTGAAAGCCGCCGGCGTGACGGAAACCCCAGAAGAGCGGGTGAAGTTTGTGCAGGAGATGTTCGGGCATATTCCGCCCGTGGAAGGCTGACCCTGCCTTCAAACTGTCTATCCCCGACATCCCCTCTAGGAGCAAATCCTACAGGGGACTACAATCCCCCTCCTCCCGCGCCATTAGCTGATCCAACCCCGCATGTTGACCTGCTCCGTACACCCATTGCCCTACCGGGCCAACCCCGCCGAGTATTTTGCGGCGATTCGCCATGCTCCCGGCGCGGTGCTGCTCGACAGCGGCCGCCCAGCCGCCGAGCGTGGGCGTTACGACCTGCTCAGCGCCTGGCCTGAAGCGACGTTGACGGTAGCGCCTGACGAAAGCGGCGCTGCTTTCCTGCATCGCTTACGGGAAAACTTGACGCGATTGGGTGAAGCCGCAATTCCCTCCGGTTTGCAGTTGCCGTTCGCCGGCGGCTTGATCGGCTACCTGAGCTACGACTTCGGCCGGCACCTGGAACACATGCCGCACTTGGCGGTGGATGACCTGCACCTGCCGGACGCGCGCTTTGGGCTGTATGCCTGGGCGCTGATCAGTGACCACCAGGCGCAGGCCAGCCAGCTGGTGTTTCATCCCACACTGGCAGACAGCGAACGGCAACGACTGATCGCGTTGTTCAGCGATGGGGCTGTCGACACCTCTGCGACGTTCAAACTCCAGGGCCCGATGGCGCCCGACCTCAGCGCCGAGGCCTACCGCCAAGCCATAGTGCGTATCCAGGATTACATCCAGGCCGGCGACTGCTACCAGGTCAACTTCGCCCAGCGTTTTCGCGCGCCATGCATCGGTGATCCCTGGGCCGCCTATTGCGCCCTGCGCGAAGCCTGCCCGACGCCATTTTCCGGGTTCCAGAGCCTGCCGGACGACGGCGCGGTACTGAGCCTGTCGCCGGAGCGTTTCGTGCACATCAGCAAGCGCCACGTCGAAACCCGCCCGATCAAAGGCACCCGCCCCCGCGGCCTCACGCCGGAAGAAGACGCCGCCCATGCAGCCGAGCTGCTGGCCAGCCCCAAGGACCGCGCCGAGAACCTGATGATCGTCGACCTGCTGCGCAACGACCTCGGCCGCACCTGCCGCATCGGCTCGGTAAACGTGCCGGAACTGTTCAGCCTGGAAAGCTACCCCAATGTGCATCACCTGGTCAGCAGCGTGACCGGCGAGTTGGCCGACGATAAAGACGCCCTCGACCTGATCGCTGGCAGCTTCCCTGGTGGCTCGATCACCGGCGCCCCGAAGATTCGCGCGATGCAGATCATCGACGAACTGGAGCCGACACGACGCGGGCTGTACTGCGGTTCGCTGGTGTACCTGGATGTGCGCGGCGAGATGGACAGCTCCATCGCCATCCGCAGTTTGCTGGTCAAGGATGGCCAAGTGTGTTGCTGGGGCGGCGGTGGGATCGTGGCGGATTCGCAGTGGGAGGCGGAGTACCAGGAGTCGCTGACGAAGGTGCGGGTGTTGTTACAAACGCTGGAAAGCCTGTAGCGCGCAGTGCCTTCCTGGCTCTCAGACGCAGCGCCGAGCAGTAGAAAAAACCTGAATCAGAACCGCAGTAGACGTAGTTGAACGTTGGAAGATAGCGTCCGGCTTCAACCGTCCACCCGCCGTCTGTGAAGGATCACATGAAGCGACTGCCTACCCGTCAGGAAATATTTCCGAGATTGCACCCCCTCTCAACCGCGCCTATCATCTCCCAAATTGGGAGATTGCAGCGATGCGGATAATCGCCCTCTCGACCTTACGAATATTCTGGGAAAGCCAACCCGCCTATATCGATGCAAAGGCACCGCTTATTGAATTCTATCGCCATATGGAAAAGGCCATTTACCCAACGCCACAAGCACTCAAGGCAGCGCTCAGGACCGCGAGCATTCTCAAAGGTGGCAGGGTTGTATTCAACGTGGGCGGCAACAAATATCGAGTGATCATGGCGATCGATTACCAGCGACAGCTTGGGTTCATACGGTTCGTAGGGACTCATGCGCAGTACGACCAGATCAATGCGGAGACCGTGTAATGAACATCAAACCCATACACTCCCAGGAAGACCTCACTGCGGCACTCGCGCGGGTGCAGCAGCTCTGGGGAGCGGACATCGGCTCGACTGAAGGCGATGAGCTGGAAATTCTTGCAGTACTCATTGAGAAGTACGAAGCCGAACATTACCCAATGCCACCTTCTGATCCGGTGGAAGCCATTAAATTTCGCATGGAGCAACTGGGCATGACTGCCCGCGACCTGGAGCCATTTATCGGCACCAGCGGACGTGTATCCGAAGTGCTTAACCACAAGCGCAAGCTGAGCCTGTCGATGATCAAGCGGCTGCATGAAGGCTTGAGTATTCCTTATGAGCGATTGCTTGCAGGGGACTGACAGGAACATTGGTAGTGGCGCTACCTTCCCCATCGGGAGCAAGCCCCCTCCCACATTCGACCTCATTTATCTGTTGGAATGGTGTCGAATGTGGGAGGGGGCTTGCTCCCGATAGGGCCCTCAGCCGGACCGAAAGAAATTACAGGCTCAACTGCCGATTCGACGCCCTGATGAACTCTTTCTTCAAATCCTCAAACGTATGCACCGCCGGGAACTGCGGGAACTCTCGAATCACATTCTCCGGCGCATGGAACAGAATCCCACGGTCGGCCTCGCCCAACATGGTGGTGTCATTGTAGGAATCGCCTGCGGCGATCACGCGGTAGTAGAGGGTCTTGAACGCCAATACCGACTGGCGCTTGGGGTCTTTCTGGCGCAGTTGATAGCTGACCACGCGGTCGTTTTCATCGGTGATGAGACGGTGGCACAACAAGGTCGGGAAGCCCAGCTGGCGCATCAGCGGCTGGGAGAATTCGTAGAAGGTGTCGGACAGGATCACCACCTGGAAGCGCTCGCGCAGCCAATTGACGAACTCGATGGCGCCGTCCAGCGGTTTGAGGGTGGCGATCACTTCCTGGATGTCGGCGAGCTTGAGCCCGTGTTCGTCGAGGATGCGCAGGCGCTGCTTCATCAGCACGTCGTAGTCGGGAATGTCCCGGGTGGTGGCCCGCAGGGATTCAATACCGGTTTTTTCGGCGAAGGCGATCCAGATTTCCGGGACCAGCACCCCTTCCAGGTCGAGACAGGCAATTTCCACAAGACACTCCCATTAGATGTTGTTAGTTGAGCGAGCAAAAGGACTGCCGAACTCTAGCGATTCAAGCCCGCCGCCGCAACGCAGGGCGGATTTTGATACCATCGCTCCCCTATAGAGCGCTCAGCGCCACTGACCTGTAGGAACCGTCCTGATGAACCAAGCCTTCGACGTCGTTGAACTCGCCACGACTTATGCCAACAAGTCTGCCCAGGACATTCTCAAGCTGGCGTTCAGCCAGTTCGGTGATGACCTGTGGATTTCCTTCAGCGGCGCCGAGGATGTGGTGCTGGTGGACATGGCCTGGAAGCTGAACAAGAACGTCAAGGTGTTCAGCCTCGACACCGGTCGCCTGCACCCGGAGACCTACCGGTTTATCGAACAGGTGCGCGATTTCTACAAGATCGATATCGAACTGATCTCGCCGGACCAGAGCAAGCTGGAACCCTTCGTCAAGGAGAAAGGCCTGTTCAGCTTCTACAAGGACGGCCATGGCGAATGCTGCGGCGTGCGCAAGATCGAGCCGCTGCGCCGCAAGCTTTCCGGCGTCAGCGCCTGGGCCACCGGCCAACGCCGCGACCAGAGCCCCGGCACCCGCAGCCAGGTGGCGGCGCTGGAAATCGACACGGCCTTCTCCACCCCGGAGCGAACCCTGTACAAATTCAACCCGCTGGCGCAGATGACCAGCGAAGAGATCTGGGGTTACATCCGCATGCTGGAATTGCCGTACAACAGCCTGCATGAGCGCGGCTTTATCAGCATCGGGTGCGAGCCGTGCACCCGTCCTGTGCTGCCGAACCAGCACGAGCGCGAAGGTCGTTGGTGGTGGGAGGAAGCCACCCAGAAGGAATGCGGGCTGCATGCCGGGAATATCATCAGCAAGGCCTAATGGCGGACGCGATTAGAAAATGTGGGAGGGGCGGTGCGACGATTCGACTTGCTCCCTCCCACATTTTGTCTTGTATTGAATGTTAGAGATGTACACATAGATGTAACCATAGGTGCCATTTATGTGTGCAATTTTTCTTAAGCCGCACCATAACGTAACACCTCTCCCCTCCCCTCGATTGGCCTGGCGAATCGCACGCTGACAACCAAAAAATAAATAGCTGTTCAATCGGTCAATTTATATTTCTTCAAATTCAGTCAGTTATTTAACAGACCTATAAAAACGAAATTACCCAGGACTTTCATAGATGCAAAACTGGCACGCATGTGGCTTAAGGTGGAATGTGCTTTGTATACAATAAATACAAAACCTACATACACTTTGCCATCTGCGGCTTCCCGGCAGATGTGCTGGAGCCTGCCGGAATGCGTACAAGCCTCTCGAATAACATCGCACTGGATCTGCCCTCCTCCGCCCTGAACCCAGACGCCGCGAGCCCCGGCCCCTTGGTGCTCAGCCCACGCTTGCACAACAAGGACCTGGCGCCGACCAAGGTCGAAGGTCGACGCTGGGGGCGCTACAGCATCTTCGCGCTGTGGACCAATGACGTGCACAACATCGCCAACTATTCGTTCGCCATCGGCCTGTATGCGCTGGGCCTGGGCGGCTGGCAGATCCTGTTGTCCCTCGGGATCGGCGCGGCGCTGGTGTACTTCTTCATGAACCTGTCGGGGTATATGGGCCAAAAGACCGGCGTGCCGTTTCCGGTGATCAGCCGCATCAGTTTCGGCATTCACGGTGCGCAGATTCCGGCGTTGATCCGCGCCGTGATCGCGATTGCCTGGTTTGGTATCCAGACCTACCTCGCCTCGGTAGTTTTCCGCGTACTGCTGACGGCGATTCATCCAGGATTTGCCGACTATGACCACAACTCGATCCTGGGGTTATCCACCCTGGGTTGGGCGTGTTTTGTAGCGATCTGGTTCGTGCAACTGGTGATCCTGGCCTATGGCATGGAGATGGTGCGCCGTTATGAAGGCTTCGCCGGGCCGGTGATTTTGCTGACTGTGGCGTCGCTGGCCGGTTGGATGTACTTCCAGGCCGGCGGCAACATTGCCTGGTCGATCCGCGAACCGCTGAGCGGCGGCGAGATGTGGCGCAATATCTTTGCCGGTGGCGCGTTGTGGCTGGCGATCTACGGCACGCTGATCCTCAACTTCTGCGACTTCGCCCGCTCTTCGCCGTGCCGCAAGACCATCCTGGTCGGCAACTTCTGGGGCTTGCCGGTGAATATCCTGGTGTTTGCCGCAATCACCGTGCTGCTCTGCGGCGGCCAGTTCCAACTCAATGGCCGGGTGATCGAAAGCCCGACCGAAATCATCGCCGCCATCCCCAATACCTTCTTTCTCGTGCTGGGCTGCCTGGCGTTCCTGATCGTCACAGTGGCGGTAAACATCATGGCCAACTTCGTCGCGCCGGCCTTTGTGCTGAGCAACCTGGCGCCCAAGTACCTGAACTTCCGCCGCGCCGGCCTGATCAGCGCCACCGTGGCCGTGCTGATCCTGCCGTGGAACCTCTACAACAGCCCGCTGGTGATCGTGTATTTCCTCTCCGGTCTGGGCGCACTGCTGGGGCCGCTGTACGGGGTGATCATGGTCGATTACTGGCTGATTCGTAAAAGCCAGGTGGACGTGCCGCAACTGTATAGCGAAGACCCGAATGGCGTTTATTACTACAGCCGAGGGGTGAATATGCGTGCAGTGGCGGCGTTTATTCCTGCAGCCGTGATCGCCATCCTGCTGGCGCTGTTGCCGGGATTTGCCAGCGTCTCGCCGTTTTCCTGGTTGTTTGGCGCCGGTATTGCAGGGTTGCTGTACCTGCTGATCGCCAAGCGCCAGCCGTTCTACGCCGATGTCAGCGGCGAAAGCATTGCCGTCGATAACCTCAGTCACTGAGTAAGGACCTTCCATGCGTATCCTCGTGGTCAACGTCAACACAACCGAATCCATCACTGAAACCATCGCCCAGCAAGCGCGGGCCGTGGCCTCGCCAGGCACTGAGATTGTCGGGCTTACCCCGTACTTCGGCGCGGAATCGGTGGAGGGCAATTTTGAGAGCTACCTGGCCGCCATCGCCGTGATGGACCGGGTAATGGCTTACGACCAACCGTTCGATGCGGTGATCCAGGCCGGCTACGGCGAGCACGGCCGTGAAGGCTTGCAGGAATTGCTGAACGTACCGGTGGTGGACATCACCGAAGCAGCAGCCAGCACCGCAATGTTCCTGGGCCACGCCTACTCCGTGGTGACCACCCTGGACCGCACCGTGCCGCTGATCGAAGACCGCCTGAAACTCGCCGGCCTGTACCAGCGCTGCGCCTCGGTGCGCGCCAGCGGCATGGCGGTGCTGGAGTTGGAAGAAGACCCGCTGGCCGCCATGGAAGCCATCGTGCGCCAGGCGGAACTGGCTATCCGCGAGGACAAAGCCGAAGTGATCTGCCTGGGTTGCGGCGGCATGGCCGGGCTGGATGAGCAGATTCGCCAGCGCACCGGGGTGCCGGTGGTGGATGGGGTGACGGCGGCGGTGACCATCGCCGAATCCCTGGTGCGGCTGGGGTTGTCGACGTCGAAGATCCGGACTTACGCGACGCCTCGACCGAAGCAGGTGATTGGCTGGCCAACTCGGTTCGGCCGCTGATCTGCGCCTGGTTTCAGATTGCGCTGAACCTCTGGCCCAGCTTCTTCTCGGCAAACTGCTCGATGATGAAATCCACAAACGCCCGGGTCTTGCCGGGCAGCAGTTTGTGCTCGGCGTAGTAGATGGAAATATTGCCGTCGTCGACGTACCAGTCGGGCAACACCCTTACCACCTCGCCGCTGTCGAGGAACGGCACGGCCATGGGCATGCTCACCAGCGCAATCCCCAGGCCTTGGGCACTGGCGCAGCAGGCGGCTTCGGAGTCGCTCATGGTCATACCGGGCTTGAGCACCAGCGGGCGGTGTTCACGTTCGACACTGGTCAACTGCCAGGAACGAATACGCCCGGTTTGCGGCGAGCGGATCAGGATGCCCTTGCAGCGCGACAAGTCTTCGGGCTCGCGCACCAGCGGGCGCTGCGCCAGGTAAGCCGGCGAGGCCACCAACACCCGATGCGCCGGCGCCAGCTTGCGCGCCACCACGCCTTGGGGCAGCTCAAAACCGCCGCCGATGGCGGCATCGAAGCCTTGGCCGATCAGGTCCACCTGGCGGTTATCGAAATGCCAGTCCGGGCTGATATCCGGAAAGCGCCCCATGAACGTCCCGAGCAACGGCACCACATAACGATTGCCAAACACCGTGCCCATGCTGACCTTGAGCGTGCCCACCGGCCGGCCTTCGGCGCTGGCCAGGTTGGCCACGGCATTCTGGATGGTGGTGAGGCTGCCGCTGACTTCGGCCAGGAACAACTTGCCGGCTTCGGTCAGCGCCAGACGCCGGGTGCTGCGCTGGAACAGCCGCACGCCGAGGCGCACCTCCAGCTTGGCGACGCTTTTGCCGACCGCCGCCGGGGTCAGGCTCAGGTGCCGGGCCGCCTCGGCAAAGCTGCCGCCTTCAGCGCTGCGCACAAAGCATTCGATACTGCCAAAGCTTTCCATAACGCCCCACTCTAAACTTTTGGTTTACACAGACTATAGCAATCACGGTCTACCGGCAGCGGCGAGCGAGGTCGATACTCGGCTCCCACAACAGGGCATTGCGCCTTGAACGACTCGGAGATCGACATGACCACACACAACCTCAGCGGCAAAGTCGCCTTGATCCAAGGCGGTTCCCGCGGTATCGGCGCCGCCATCGTCAAGCGCGTGGCAGCACAGGGCGCAGCCGTCGCCTTCACCTACGTCAGCTCGGCCGCCAAGGCTGAAGCCTTGCAGAACAGCGTGATCAGTGACGGCGGCAAAGCCTTGGCGATTCACGCCGACAGTGCTGATGCCACTGCGATCCGCAACGCGGTCAACGCCACCGTGGAAGCCTTTGGTCGCCTGGACATCCTGGTGAATAACGCCGGCGTGCTGGCCATCGCTCCGCTGGAAGACTTCAAACTGGAAGACTTCGACCAGACCTTGGCGATCAACGTGCGCAGCGTGTTTATCGCCACCCAGGAAGCCGCCAAGCATATGGGTGAAGGTGGCCGGGTGATCAACATCGGCAGCACCAATGCCGAACGCATGCCGTTTGGCGGTGGTGGCCCGTACGCGATGAGCAAGGCGGCGCTGGTCGGTTTGACCAAGGGTTTGGCGCGGGACCTGGGGCCGCGCGGCATCACCATCAACAACGTGCAACCTGGGCCGGTGGACACCGATATGAACCCGGCAAACAGTGATTTTGCCGAGAGCCTGATCGGGTTGATGGCGGTGGGGCGTTACGGGCACGTGGAAGAGATTGCCAGTTTCGTGGCATATCTGGCTGGACCGGAAGCGGGGTATATCACCGGTGCCAGCCTGACTATCGATGGTGGCTTCAGCGCATAACCCAATGTGGGAGCGGCTTGCCCCCTCCCACATGTTGACCTTGTTGGTTCAGGAGATGGGGGGCAGTCCATAGGCCGCCAGGTCGAAGTCCGCAAGCTTGCGGATGATCTGGTCGGCATGCTGGTACTTGTTGTCGGCCATGGCTTCATCAGGGACGGCGATCGCGGTCATATGGGCGGCCTTCGCAGCCGTTACGCCAAACGGCGAATCCTCGAACACCAGGCAATCCTGCGGGGCAACGCCCAGGCGGCGTGCAGCGGTGAGGAAGATGTCCGGCGCAGGCTTGGCGGCGCCGACTTCCGGGTCGTCAGCGGTGACGATGGTGTCGAACAAACCAAACCACTCGCGGTGCAAGGTGGTCTTGTGGCCAAACGAATTGCGCGACGAACTGGTGCCCACGGCAATCGGAATGTTGTGCGCCTTCAAGTGCCGCACCAGCGCTTCCGCGCCAGGCATGCCCAAGGCCTTGGGAAAGCGCTCGCTCATCAGCGGTTCGCGAATTTCGAGGAATTCAGCCGGGGTAATCGGCAGGTCCAGCGCCTTGACCACATAGTCGGCCAAATCCTGGGCACCGCGCCCGATGATGTGCTGCTTGATGCCCCAGTCGTAGGTTCGGCCGTAGCGTTCAGCGATGATCTGCGTGACTTCGGTGTAGATGCCTTCCGTATCCAGCAACAACCCGTCCATATCGAAAATCACGGCCTTGATCGGACCGACTGCGGTACGCGGTGCATTCATCGCTACAAAACCCTGGAGGAAGGACTAAAAGGATTCAGCACAATAACGGCCACGCTTGCCCGCTAGCAACCCTTTAGACTGTGCGCCCCCTCCTTTCGAAGCGCGCGCAATGCTCTATCGTCTAGCCGCAGACAGCCTAGTGCTGTTCCACCTGTGTTTCATCCTGTTCGTACTCTTTGGTGGGCTGCTGGCCCTGAAATGGCGCCCGGTTATCTGGCTGCACCTGCCCGCCGCTGCGTGGGGCGTGGCGGTCGAAGTGTTCCACCTGCCCTGCCCGCTGACCCGTTGGGAAAACCTGTTTCGCCACCTCGCCGGGCAGGACGGTTATGGCGGTGGGTTTATCGAGCACTACATCCTCACGCTGATCTACCCGGCCGGGCTGACGCCACAGATCCAACTGGGCCTGGGCGCGTTGGTACTGGCGATCAATATCGCGGTGTATGTGCGCTTGATCAGGCAGCCGCGGGGTTTGCCGCAGTAGACAGGTTGCCCATGCCGAGCAGCGTGGCCTCCACCGCCTCATCCAGCGGCGTATGGGGTTCACTGCCCAGGGTTTGCAGGAGCCGGTTGTTGTCCAGGAGCAGTGGGGTTTGCCACAGGTAACGCATCTCCTGCAGTTCGCGGAAGGTGACGACAAAAGGCGCAGCCAGCTTCAGCAGCCACCAGGGGAAAGCGCCTACGCGGGGTGTGGTGCCCGTCCTGCGTTGGACGACTCGGCGGATGGCCTCAACCATCTGGGTGCCATCGGTGTCCACATGCCCGGCCATATGAAAACGCGCAAACGGTTCCAGGCTTTCGCGACGCTCCAGCAACTGGACCATCGTGCGTGCCACGTCCGGCAGGTAGGCCCACTGGTGCGCCATACCCGGCGCGCCCGGGTAACTCACCGTGCCGACCGGTTTGCCCGGTTTGACCAGGCCTTGGGAAAACCAGCTGTTGGCCGCCTTGGGGCCGAAAAAGTCCCCGGCCCGCACAATCAGCACCCGTGCACCGTTACGCGATGCGTCCAGCAGGTGCTGTTCCATCTCGACGCGAATCGCACCTTTGCGCGTGTGCGGGTGCTGCGGCGAATCTTCGCCGACCTGTGGGAAAGCGTCCGGCCCATAGTTATAGACGGTTCCCGGCAACACAATAGTCGCCCCTTCGGCGATTGCCGCGACGATGCTGTTATCCAGCATCGGCAACACCAGCTCGGCCCAGCGACGATAACCAGGCGGGTTCACTCCGTGCACGATCACTGAACACCCTTTGGCCGCCGCGAGCACATCCGAACGGTTCATCGCGTCACCCTGTACCCAGGTGAAATCGCGGCTGTGGCGGCGGGCCGTTTCCACATCCCGCGTCAGCGCTATGACCTGCCACCCTTTGGCGAATAACTGGCGTGCCACTTCACCGCCGATCCCACCGCTCGCGCCGAGTACCAATACCTTGTCCATGCCCTGCCTCCCGCACTGAGTTGATGGGGTCATCCTGAGCGCCGGCACGCTATAGATAAATTGCCCAAGAGCATCCAGCCGCTATACATTTATGCATGGCATTGACTATCGGTTGGGAGCTTTACCGAACCTTCCTCGGTGTACTCAAGGAGGGCTCGTTGTCGGGGGCCGCACGGCAGCTCGGCATCACACAGCCCACGGTCGGTCGGCATATTGCCGCCCTGGAAACCGCGCTGGGCGTTGTGCTGTTTACCCGCTCACCGACCGGTTTGTTGCCGACGGCGGTCGCCCACACGCTGCGCGCCCACGCCGAAACCATGGCGCGTACCGCCGCCGCCCTTGAGCGCGCCGCCTCGTCACAGGGCGATGAAGTACGCGGCGTCGTGCGGGTGTCTGCCAGTGAAGTGGTCGGTGTTGAGGTACTGCCGCCGATCCTCAGCCAATTGCGCCAGCAACATCCCCACCTCAAGGTCGAACTGATCCTGACCAACCGCCTGAGCGACCTGCTGCAACTCGAAGCCGACATCGCCGTGCGCATGGTCCGCCCGAGCCAGGAACAACTGCTGGCACGGCGTATCGGCCTGATCGAAGTGGGCTTGCACGCCCGCGACGACTACCTGCAACAGCACGGTATCCCGCAGCACCTGCAAGACCTGGCGGCACACTCGGTGATCGGCTTCGACCAGGAAACCGCGTTCATCCGCAGCCTCGCTATCCCGGGCTTCGAGCGCAGTGCGTTTGCCCTCAGCAGCGACAGCGACCTGGCACAACTGGCGCTGATTCGCGCCGGTGCCGGCATTGGTGGCTGCCAGGTGCAACTGGCCAAGCGCGACCCACGCCTGCAGCGCGTTCTGCCGGATGCCTTTGCGTTCAAGATGGACACCTGGGTCACCATGCACGAAGACCTGCGCAACAGCCCGCGCTGCCGAGTGATGTTCGACGCCCTGGTGCAGGGTTTGCAGCATTACGTACAGGCTTGAGACAGCTTCACTGGTAAAGAATCAGACTCCCTCAGTCCCTTCACCGGCGCGCCCCCATGTCCGAAGCCTTCGAAGTCCCCAGCCCTCACGAAAAACACCTTGAACACACCACCGAACACGCCCACGGCCGTGGGGACAATTTCGCCAGTCGCATCGCCGTCATGACCGCACTGATGGCCACCCTCGGCGCCATGCTCAGCTACCAGGCCGGCTCCACCGAGAGCGAGGCGGCGATGGACAAGAACAACGCGGCCATCATCAAGACCGAAGCCGCCAACCAGTGGAACTACTACCAGGCCAAGTCCGGCCGGCAGAACCTGGCGGAACTGGCGACCCATATTCCCGGTGTGGATGCCGCGCATTACAAGGATGAGATCGAGCGCTACAAAAGCCAGAAGGAAGAGGTACGCAAGCAGGCGGAGAAACTGGAGGCAACTTCGAAGCAATGGGATGAAAAATCCGAGCAGGCCCTGCACCAGCACCACCGCTGGGCCCAGGCGATGACCGCGATTCAGATCGCGATTTCGCTGGCGGCGATTACGTTGTTGACGAGAAGGGAGTGGTTGAAGCGCATGTCCTATGCGGCGGCGGGTGTGGCGGTGGTGTTAGGTAGCCTGGCCTGGCTGCATATCTAGCAATTTTACTTGGGCGCGTTGCATTCATCGCTATATAGTAAATCGCATAACGCTACCCAAGGAGATACCGGTGTCCGCACAACCCAAAGAAGCCGTGGGCGCCGCCTACAGCATCGAATCCATGCGCTATGCCCAGTCCATGACCTGGCAAGCCATCGACCATCTCGCCCAGCGCATCCGCCCCGGCATGCTGGAATCCGAAGCGCGCGAATTGGGCAAGCAAGTGCTTGCCGAGCTCGACATGCAACGCATCTGGCACCCGCTGCTGGTGCGCTTCGGCGCCAACACCCTCAAGACCTTCAAACAACGCTCCGATGGCGACCCGGTGCTGGGTGACAACGACATCTTCTTCATCGACATGGGCGCCGTGTGGCAAGGCCACGAAGGTGACGCCGGCGCGACCTTCGCCACCGGCAACGACGCGGACATGATCGCCTGCGCCAACGCCGCCAAGGAACTGTTCGACCGCGTGCAAGCGCGCTGGATAGACGACCGGGTCGTCGGCCTGGAGCTTTACCGCTACGCCGAAGCACAAGCCCAGGCCATGGGCTGGCAACTGAACCTGGACATCAAGGGCCATCGCGTCAGCGACTTTCCCCACGCCATCCACCGCGGCGGCGACCTGGGTGACTTCGAGCACTACCCGAATGCGGGGCTGTGGATCCTGGAAATCCAGATCGCCCACCCGACCAAGCCCTATGGCGCCTTCTATGAAGACTTGCTCGCCTGACCTTTAAAGGGACAGAAATGGAACGCTCCGACGTTGCCAAAATCGCCCCCGCTTTAACCTGAGCCCGCGACGTATCATGGGCCGACCTTTCGAGGATGGCCCATGAACCTAAGCATTGTGTACGCCCTTGCCGCCGCCGCTTTGTTCGGCGCCAGCACCCCGTTCGCCAAAAACCTCGGCCTGGGCCTCTCGCCCGTGCTGCTCGCCGGCCTGCTCTACCTCGGCAGCGGCGTCGGCCTCGCCGGCGTGCGCATGATCCGTGATCGCGGCTGGAAACCCAGCGGACTGACCCCATCGGAATGGCCCTGGCTGCTCGGCGCCATCGCATTCGGTGGCATCCTCGGGCCAGTCGCATTGATGTTCGGCCTGACCCGCACCGCCGGCGCGACCGCCTCCCTGATGCTCAACCTTGAATCGGTGCTGACCGCCGTCATCGCCTGGGTCGTATTCAGGGAAAACGCCGACCGTCGCATCGTCCTGGGGATGATCGCCATCGTGCTGGGCGGCGTGGTGTTGTCAGCGGTCGACGGCGGCGGTACGAGCCATGACTGGACGGGGCCATTGGCGGTTGCCGTGGCATGCCTGTGCTGGGGGATCGATAACAACCTGACACGCAAGGTGTCTGCGTCGGACGCACTGTTTATCGCCGGGGCCAAGGGGTTGATTGCGGGGCTGGTGAATGGCGGGTTGGCGCTTTATCTCGGGGCGCAGATCCCGAGCATGGCGCAGCTGGCGCCTATCTTGCTGGTTGGTTTTCTGGGCTATGGCATCAGCCTGGTGATGTTCGTGCTGGCG
This sequence comes from Pseudomonas sp. SH10-3B, assembly GCF_019891415.1. Taxonomy (NCBI): domain Bacteria; kingdom Pseudomonadati; phylum Pseudomonadota; class Gammaproteobacteria; order Pseudomonadales; family Pseudomonadaceae; genus Pseudomonas; species Pseudomonas sp. SH10-3B. The sequence continues at coordinate 129,812 of NZ_JAFLXD010000014.1, forward strand.
TTGCGCGGACTGGGCAGTGCACGCACAGGCGCCTATTTTTCCACCGCGCCGTTCCTGGGTGCCGCGATGGCGGTGCTGATGTTGGGTGAGTCAGTGACGCTGGCTTTCTGGATTGCATCGGCGTTGATGGCCGTGGGCGTTTGGCTGCACCTGACGGAGCGGCACGCCCATGATCATCAGCATGACGCGACGGAACACGGGCATCGGCATGTGCATGATGAACATCACCAGCATGAGCACGCTTTTGAGTGGGATCCGGCGGAGCCCCATAGCCATGTGCACAGTCCGCTGAGGCACAGCCATGCGCATTTTCCGGATGTGCATCATCGGCATAGGCATTGAGGGCGGCCCCACTACCTCTTCGACGCAGCGCTGTCGCGCAGCAAACGGGAACCCCTGTGGCGAGCGGGCTTGTCCCGCGTTGGGGTGCGAAGCGCCCCTGATGAAAACGTATACGGTGTATCAGGCACTCATCAGCGCCTGGTTTTGGGGCTGCTGCGCAGCCCAACGCGGGGCAAGCCCGCTCGCCACAGGAATGCGGTCGCCTGAAATTGCTTATACAAGGCTCAAGACTTCAGGATGAAATATTAAATCTTAAAAATCAGT
>NZ_JAFLXD010000015.1:0-130295 GCF_019891415.1 Pseudomonas sp. SH10-3B
GGTAGTGTGGGGTTTCCCCATGTGAGAGTAGGTCATCGTCAAGATTAAATTCCGAAACCCCATTTGCGAAAGCAGATGGGGTTTTGTTTTGCGCGGTCGAAAAGTCCGAAGAGGCGCCTCGGGGTGGCCTTCAATGCTAAAGTTCCGCCTTTCTATGCAATGACCTTGCGCATGGCTATCATGCGTGCCTCATTGTGAGGCGATACTTGCATGCTGACGTTGTTAGAACTTTTGAAAGATGGTCGATTCCATTCCGGAGAGGCACTTGGCGCCGCCCTAGGCGTCAGTCGCAGTGCTGTCTGGAAGCAACTCCAGCACCTTGAAGCCGAATTGAATCTGCCTGTCCATAAGATTCGTGGGAAGGGATATCAATTAGCTTCGCCACTGGTTTTTTTGAGTTCTGAGCAGATTGCGCTGCATGCGCCCTCACTGGCATGGCCTATTCAGATCTACAACTCCATTGACTCGACGAATGCCGAAGCCTTGCGCCTCGTTGGGGGGAAGTGTACGGCCCCGTTTCTGGTGCTTGCGGAGCAGCAGACAGCAGGAAGAGGGCGGCGTGGTCGAAAGTGGGTTAGTCCGTTCGCCCAGAATGTCTATTACAGTCTCTTGTTGCGTGTTGAGGATGGCCTTAGACAGCTGGAGGGCCTGAGTCTAGTTGTGGGCTTGGCGGTCATGCAGGCTCTGCGAGAGTCTGGAGTGCAGGGGGCTGCTTTGAAGTGGCCAAACGACGTGCTGGTAGGGCAGAAGAAAATTGCTGGGGTTTTGCTGGAGCTTGTAGGTGATCCCGCGGATATCTGTCACGTCGTCCTCGGAATAGGTATTAACGTGAATATGCAAAAGGCTGATGAGGTTGATCAGCAATGGACTTCAGTGCAGTTGGAGACGGGCTCTTCTGTTGATCGCAATTCTTTAGTGGCGCGCTTGGGCCTGCAATTGAAAAGCTACTTGGATCGACATAGGTCGCTAGGTTTTGCGGCGTTTCAGGAGGAGTGGGAGAGCGGCCACGCCTGGCAGGGGAAAGCGGTGTCACTCATAGCTGGCGTCAATCAGGTTGATGGGGTGGTGTTGGGTGTCGATGGACACGGTGCCTTGCGTTTAAGTGTCGGTGGTGCTGAAAAAATATACAGTGGTGGTGAGTTAAGCCTGAGGTTGCGTGATGATTCTTGAGCTCGACTGTGGGAATAGCTTTATCAAGTGGCGTGTACTTGATTCGGATCAGGCAGGCGCCTGTGCAGAAGGTGTCGTTAGTTCAGACGTTGCATTAATTGAAAGCCTGGAGGCGCTGCCTGGTTTGTTATTGACGCGTTGTCGGTTGGTCAGTGTTCGTGCTCAGGATGAGACAAGCAATCTGGTTGGGGCGCTAGAGGCGGCTTTTGGTGTGGCTGTGTCCTGTGCTGTTTCTGCGAGAGAAATGGGTGGGGTGCGCAATGGCTACGAAGATTTCGAGCGTCTTGGTCTTGATCGCTGGTTGGCAATGCTGGGCGGATTCAAACTGGCGTCGGGCGCGTGCCTGGTGCTCGACTTTGGCACGGCGGCAACTGCGGATTTTATTGCTGGAGATGGTGCGCATTTAGGCGGGTTCATTTGTCCTGGTATGCCACTTATGCGTAACCAGTTGCGTACACATACACGCAAGATACGTTATGACGATGCTGCTGCCGAAAGGGCGTTAGAGTGCCTGTTGCCGGGTCGTACGACTGTAGAGGCTGTAGAGCGTGGCTGTATGTTGATGCTCAGGGGGTTTGTACTGACCCAGCTCGAACTCGCCCGAAGCTACTGGGGGGATGACTTTACTGTGTTCCTGACCGGCGGCGATGCTGATTTGGTGCAGGATGCAGTGCCGCAGGCTCGCCTGGTGCCTGATTTGGTTTTCGTTGGTCTGGCGATGGCGTGCCCTTTATCTTGAGGTGTTTATGCGTTGGCTGTTTTTGCTTTTACTGATCCTCAACGCCTTCTACTACATATGGCATCAGCAAGAAGTGCCATTGCGCGCTAAAGATGTTACCCCTCTGAGTCTCTACCGAAGCAATCAGCAAGATATTCGCCTGCTGAGTGAGTCCTCAGAGGCCGTGGTTCGCAAGGATCGCGCAAAGGCTGATGCGCAAAATACTTGTTTGTATATTGGTGGTTTTGCAGACCAGCGACAGGCGCAATCTGTCGAGCAGCGTCTCACTAGCCTGGATATAAAGGTCAAGGTTCAGTTGCTGAATACTGCTGATGCCCAGGGTTACTGGCTCCAGGTTGCCCCGGAAAGTCGGCGCGTAGCTGACGATCTGCCCTTTGAAAACCTTGCTAAGGAATTCAATGAGTTAAAACATAAAATAATGCTGTGCGAAGGCATTGCAACTCTCGAATAGTTTGCATAGAATGGCGCCCGCTTCGCAGTGAAGACCTCTAAGGCCTACAGCGTGAAGTGAAGGTCAATGCAGCTAACCTCATATTTTTAATGAGAAAATGCTTGACAGAAGGCTGGCATGATGTAGAATGCCGGCTCGCTTAGGAGGGGTTCCCGAGCGGCCAAAGGGATCAGACTGTAAATCTGACGTCTACGACTTCGAAGGTTCGAATCCTTCCCCCTCCACCATTTTAGCGTGAGCTGCAAGCTCCGCGGGTATAGTTTAGTGGTAGAACCTCAGCCTTCCAAGCTGATGATGCGGGTTCGATTCCCGCTACCCGCTCCAAGTTTGCAGGTTGTGCATGTGTTTCGCTCTTGTAGCTCAGTTGGTAGAGCACACCCTTGGTAAGGGTGAGGTCAGCGGTTCAAATCCGCTCAAGAGCTCCATATAACAAGGCAGATATGAAAATATCTGCCTTTGTTTTAACGGCTGACTCGGCTTGAAGGTTTTTTAGATCGCTTTGTTGTTCGGCGATTTCAGGTCTCTGGGGGTTGGTTGTTGTAAAGTCTTTTTCAGGTCTGCATAATGGTCGGCCTGATTTTGTTTTAGGTCAGTAGCTCAATTGGCAGAGCGACGGTCTCCAAAACCGTAGGTTGGGGGTTCGATTCCCTCCTGACCTGCCAGATTCACGTGGTGTGTCTGGCTTTCTTTTCACAGGATCTTCATAGATGACTCCTAAGGCTGAAGCTCAAAGCTCTCGTTTCGATCTGGTTAAGTGGCTCGCTGTGGTCGCTTTGGTGGTCGTAGGCGTTGTTGGCAATCAGTACTACTCTGCTTCGCCGATCCTGTACCGCGTTCTCGCTTTGCTTGCTCTTGCTGCTGTTGCTGCCTTTGTTGGCCTGCAGACTACCAAGGGTAAGTCTTTCGCAGTCCTGGTAAAGGAAGCTCGCACTGAGATCCGTAAAGTCGTTTGGCCGACTCGCCAAGAAACCACGCAGACCACATTGATTGTCGTGGCGGTTGTGCTGGTTATGGCGTTGCTGTTGTGGGGGCTCGATTCCCTGCTCGGCTGGCTTGTTTCCTTGATTGTTGGCTAAGGGTGTCCCGTGGCTAAGCGTTGGTACGTTGTGCATGCTTACTCGGGTTACGAGAAGCATGTTATGCGCTCTTTGCTGGAGCGCGTAAAGCTGGCAGGCATGGAAGAAGGTTTTGGCGAAATTCTGGTTCCCACTGAAGAAGTGGTTGAAATGCGGAATGGTCAGAAGCGCAAAAGTGAGCGCAAATTCTTCCCTGGCTACGTGCTGGTACAGATGGACATGAATGAAGGTACTTGGCACTTGGTCAAGGACACTCCTCGTGTTATGGGTTTCATCGGCGGTACTGCTGATAAGCCTGCTCCGATCACAGACAAAGAGGCAGAAGCAATTCTGCGTCGTGTCGCCGACGGTAGCGACAAGCCTAAGCCGAAGACGCTGTTCGAGCCGGGTGAGGTTGTTCGTGTCACAGATGGTCCGTTTGCTGATTTCAACGGTACTGTCGAAGAGGTTAACTACGAAAAGAGCCGGATTCAGGTCGCGGTACTCATTTTCGGTCGCTCTACTCCGGTAGAGTTAGAATTCAGCCAGGTCGAGAAGGTCTAGCTGAGTATGCATCCCAACCCCGCAGCCTTAGGCTGTGGGGTTTTGTCGTCACTGGGATAAACGCGCAAGTAACCGGGGAGCCTTTCGAGGCGTTTGAACCCGTAATTGGAGTGCCTCATGGCCAAGAAGATTACCGCTTACATCAAGCTGCAAGTGAAGGCCGCTCAGGCCAACCCAAGCCCACCTGTTGGTCCAGCACTGGGTCAGCACGGCGTGAACATCATGGAGTTCTGCAAGGCCTTCAACGCCCGTACTCAGGGTCTTGAGCCAGGTCTGCCGACTCCAGTGATCATCACTGTATATAGCGACCGTAGCTTCACTTTCGAAACCAAGTCGACCCCGGCTTCGGTTCTGCTGAAGAAAGCTGCTGGCCTGACTAGCGGTTCCGCTCGTCCTAACACCGTTAAGGTTGGCACCGTGACCCGTGCTCAGCTGGAAGAAATCGCGAAAACCAAAAACGCGGATCTGACTGCAGCTGATATGGATGCAGCCGTGCGTACCATCGCCGGTTCTGCTCGTAGCATGGGCCTTAACGTGGAGGGTGTGTAATGGCTAAGCTGACCAAGCGCCAAAAGGCTATCGCTGGCAAAATTGAAGCGGGCAAGTCCTACAATTTCGTAGACGCTGCTGCCTTGCTGACTGAGCTGTCGACTGTCAAGTTCAGCGAGTCCGTTGACGTTGCTGTAAACCTGGGTGTTGACCCGCGTAAATCTGACCAGGTCGTTCGTAGCGCTACTGTGCTGCCACACGGTACTGGTAAGACTGTTCGTGTAGCTGTCTTCACTCAAGGCCCAGCAGCTGAAGCTGCTCTGGCCGCCGGCGCCGATCGCGTTGGTATGGACGACCTGGCTGCCGAAATGAAAGGCGGCGACCTGAACTATGACGTAGTTATCGCCTCCCCGGATGCGATGCGTGTTGTAGGTCAATTGGGTCAGATCCTGGGGCCACGTGGCCTGATGCCTAACCCTAAAGTTGGCACCGTAACGCCAGACGTAGCTACCGCGGTTAAAAACGCCAAGGCTGGTCAGGTTCGTTATCGCACCGACAAAAACGGCATCATTCACACCTCCGTTGGCAAAGTCGGCTTCGACGCCGTCAAGCTGAAGGAAAACGTTGAAGCCCTGATCGCTGATCTGAAGCGTATCAAGCCGGCTTCCTCGAAAGGTATCTACGTCAAGCGCGTTACACTGAGCACCACTATGGGCCCAGGTCTGGTCATCGACCAAGGCTCGCTGGACGTATAAGACACAAATTGGCGCGAGTGATTGCGCCAGTTGAAAAATTGGGGTCCCTGCCTGGCGGGGGCTATCCAAGACCGTAGGCGACGCAAGTCTTAAACCATCAAGCCTACGCAGATGGTGCTCCCGGTTCCTTACCGAATCAGACACCAAAACGACATCCGGCTTCGGCCAGATGAAACGGTAACAAGCAGGAGTTAAACCCGTGGCAATTAATCTCGAAGACAAGAAGGCCATCGTCGCTGAAGTCAACGAGGCTGCCAAAGCTGCTCTGTCCGCTGTCGTGGCTGATGCCCGTGGTGTGACAGTAGGCGCTATGACCGGACTCCGTAAAGAGGCTCGTGAAGCTGGCGTATACGTACGTGTTGTACGTAACACCCTGCTCAAACGCGCCGTTGCTGACACTGAATACAGTGTCCTCAACGACGTGTTCACCGGCCCGACTCTGATCGCGTTCTCCAAAGATCATCCAGGCGCTGCTGCCCGTTTGTTCAAAGAATTCGCCAAGAGTCAGGATAAGTTCGAGATCAAGGCAGCTGCGTTCGAGGGCAAGTTCCTCGCAGCTAACCAAATCGACGTACTGGCAACACTGCCGACCCGCAACGAAGCCATTTCGCAGCTGATGAGCGTGATTCAAGGCGCTACCAGCAAGCTGGCTCGTACTCTGGCTGCAGTTCGCGAGCAAAAAGAAGCTGCCGCAGCCTAAGGCTGAGCAATTTCTCTCGCGTATTTTTGTTTATTTCGATGGCCGCGTAGGCCGTCCCCCAATTCAGGAAATACAGCAATGTCTATCTCCCAAGACGATATCCTCAACGCCGTAGCTGAAATGTCGGTTCTGCAGGTTGTTGAGCTGATCAAAGCTTTCGAAGAAAAATTCGGCGTTTCCGCTGCCGCTGCTTCCGCTGGCCCAGCTGCTGCTGCTGCCGTTGTTGAAGAGCAAACCGAATTCAACGTCATGCTGCTGGAAGCTGGCGAGAAGAAAGTTAACGTGATCAAGGCAGTACGTGAACTGACCGGTCTGGGCCTGAAAGAAGCCAAGGCTGTAGTTGACGGCGCTCCTGCTATGGTTCTGGAAGCAGTGACCAAAGATGCAGGCGACAAAGCCAAAGCAACTCTGGAAGAAGCAGGCGCTAAAGTCGAGCTGAAGTAAGCATCGACCTTGCGTCTCCAGCCCAAGCGTTAAGCTGAAGGCTGATGGCTGGTGGCTCTTGCCACCGGCCTTTTTCCGTTCTTGGCTGTCGACTCGGTCGCCGCCATTAACGCGCTGTAGCCACCCGATGCGGTGGTGCAAACCATGGGGTTTGCAAGATTTTCTGGCTGCTCCCGTCGGGAGGGCCAAACAAGCAGGTGACCAAGCTGGGGAACGCTGATGGCTTACTCATATACTGAGAAAAAACGTATCCGCAAGGACTTTAGCAAGTTGCCGGACGTCATGGATGTCCCGTACCTTCTGGCTATCCAGCTGGATTCGTATCGTGAATTCTTGCAGGCGGGAGCGACCAAAGATCAGTTCCGCGACGTGGGCCTGCATGCGGCCTTCAAATCCGTTTTCCCGATCATCAGCTACTCCGGCAATGCTGCGCTGGAGTACGTCGGTTATCGCCTGGGCGAACCGGCATTTGATGTCAAAGAATGCGTGTTGCGCGGTGTTACGTACGCCGTACCTTTGCGGGTTAAAGTCCGTCTGATCATTTTCGACAAAGAGTCGTCGAACAAAGCGATCAAGGACATCAAAGAGCAAGAAGTCTACATGGGCGAAATCCCATTGATGACTGAGAACGGTACCTTCGTTATCAACGGTACCGAGCGTGTTATCGTTTCCCAGCTGCACCGTTCCCCGGGCGTGTTCTTCGACCACGACCGCGGTAAGACGCACAGCTCCGGCAAGCTCCTGTACTCCGCACGGATTATTCCGTACCGCGGTTCGTGGTTGGACTTCGAGTTCGATCCGAAAGACTGCGTGTTCGTGCGTATCGACCGTCGTCGTAAGCTGCCGGCTTCGGTACTGCTGCGCGCGCTCGGCTACACCACTGAGCAAGTCCTGGACGCGTTCTACACCACCAACGTATTCAGCCTGAAGGATGAAACCCTCAGCCTGGAACTGATTGCATCGCGTCTGCGTGGTGAAATTGCCGTCCTAGACATCCAGGATGAAAAGGGCAAGGTCATTGTTGAAGCGGGTCGTCGTATTACTGCGCGCCACATCAACCAGATCGAAAAAGCAGGTATCAAGTCGCTGGACGTGCCTCTGGACTACGTCCTGGGTCGCACGACCGCCAAGGTCATTGTTCACCCGGCTACAGGCGAAATCCTGGCTGAGTGCAACACCGAGCTGAACACCGAGATCCTGGCGAAAATCGCCAAGGCTCAGGTTGTTCGGATCGAGACCCTGTACACCAACGATATCGACTGTGGTCCGTTCGTCTCCGACACCCTGAAGATCGACTCCACCAGCAACCAATTGGAAGCGCTGGTCGAGATCTATCGCATGATGCGTCCTGGCGAGCCACCAACCAAAGACGCTGCCGAAACCCTGTTCAACAACCTGTTCTTCAGCCCTGAGCGCTACGACCTGTCTGCGGTCGGCCGGATGAAGTTCAACCGTCGTATCGGTCGTACCGAGATCGAAGGTTCGGGCGTGCTGTGCAAGGAAGACATCGTTGCGGTCCTGAAGACCCTGGTCGACATCCGTAACGGCAAAGGCATCGTCGATGACATCGACCACCTGGGTAACCGTCGTGTTCGCTGTGTAGGCGAAATGGCCGAGAACCAGTTCCGCGTTGGCCTGGTGCGTGTTGAGCGTGCGGTCAAAGAGCGTCTGTCGATGGCCGAAAGCGAAGGCCTGATGCCGCAAGACCTGATCAACGCCAAGCCAGTGGCTGCTGCGGTGAAAGAGTTCTTCGGTTCCAGCCAGCTCTCGCAGTTCATGGACCAGAACAACCCGCTCTCCGAGATCACCCACAAGCGCCGTGTTTCCGCACTGGGCCCGGGCGGTCTGACCCGTGAGCGTGCTGGCTTTGAAGTGCGTGACGTACACCCGACTCACTACGGTCGTGTATGTCCAATCGAAACGCCGGAAGGTCCGAACATTGGTCTGATCAACTCCCTGGCCGCCTATGCGCGCACCAACCAGTATGGCTTCCTTGAGAGCCCGTACCGTGTGGTGAAAGACGCCCTGGTCACCGACGAGATCGTGTTCCTGTCCGCCATCGAAGAAGCTGATCACGTGATCGCTCAGGCTTCGGCCACGATGAACGACAAGAAAGTCCTGATCGACGAGCTGGTAGCTGTTCGTCACTTGAACGAGTTCACCGTCAAGGCGCCGGAAGACGTCACCTTGATGGACGTATCGCCGAAGCAGGTAGTTTCGGTCGCTGCGTCGCTGATCCCGTTCCTGGAACACGATGACGCCAACCGTGCGTTGATGGGTTCCAACATGCAGCGTCAAGCTGTACCGACCCTGCGTGCTGACAAGCCGCTGGTAGGTACCGGCATGGAGCGTAACGTAGCCCGTGACTCCGGCGTTTGTGTCGTAGCTCGTCGTGGCGGCGTGATCGATTCCGTTGATGCCAGCCGTATCGTGGTTCGTGTTGCTGATGATGAAGTTGAAACCGGTGAAGCCGGTGTCGACATCTACAACCTGACCAAATACACCCGCTCGAACCAGAACACTTGCATCAACCAGCGTCCGCTGGTGCGTAAGGGTGATCGCGTTCAGCGCAGCGACATCATGGCTGACGGTCCGTCCACCGATATGGGTGAGCTGGCTCTGGGTCAGAACATGCGCATCGCGTTCATGGCATGGAATGGCTTCAACTTCGAAGACTCCATCTGCCTGTCCGAGCGTGTGGTTCAAGAAGATCGCTTCACCACGATCCACATTCAGGAACTGACCTGTGTGGCACGTGACACCAAGCTTGGGCCAGAGGAAATCACTGCAGACATCCCGAACGTGGGTGAAGCTGCACTGAACAAGCTGGACGAAGCCGGTATCGTTTACGTAGGTGCTGAAGTTGGTGCAGGCGACATCCTGGTTGGTAAGGTCACTCCGAAAGGCGAGACCCAACTGACTCCGGAAGAGAAACTGCTGCGTGCCATCTTCGGTGAGAAAGCCAGCGACGTTAAAGACACCTCCCTGCGTGTACCTACCGGTACCAAGGGTACTGTCATCGACGTACAGGTCTTCACCCGTGACGGCGTCGAGCGTGATGCTCGTGCACTGTCCATCGAGAAGACCCAACTCGACGAGATCCGCAAGGACCTGAACGAAGAGTTCCGTATCGTTGAAGGCGCGACCTTCGAACGTCTGCGCTCCGCTTTGGTAGGCCACAAGGCTGAAGGCGGCGCAGGTCTGAAGAAAGGTCAGGACATCACCGACGAAATCCTCGACGGTCTTGAGCACGGCCAGTGGTTCAAGCTGCGCATGGCTGAAGATGCTCTTAACGAGCAGCTCGAGAAGGCCCAGGCCTATATCGTTGATCGTCGCCGTCTGCTGGACGACAAGTTCGAAGACAAGAAGCGCAAACTGCAGCAGGGCGATGACCTGGCTCCAGGCGTGCTGAAAATCGTCAAGGTTTACCTGGCAATCCGTCGCCGCATCCAGCCGGGCGACAAGATGGCCGGTCGTCACGGTAACAAAGGTGTGGTCTCCGTGATCATGCCGGTTGAAGACATGCCGCACGATGCCAATGGCACCCCGGTCGACGTCGTCCTCAACCCGTTGGGCGTACCTTCGCGTATGAACGTTGGTCAGATCCTTGAAACCCACCTTGGCCTCGCGGCTAAAGGTCTGGGCGAGAAGATCAACCGTATGATCGAAGAGCAGCGCAAGGTTGCTGACCTGCGTAAGTTCCTGCACGAGATCTACAACGAGATCGGCGGTCGTAAGGAAGAGCTGGATACCTTCTCCGACCAGGAAATCCTGGATCTGGCGAAGAACCTGCGCGGCGGCGTTCCAATGGCTACCCCGGTGTTCGACGGTGCCAAGGAAAGCGAAATCAAGGCCATGCTGAAACTGGCAGACCTGCCAGAAAGCGGCCAGATGCAGCTGTTCGACGGCCGTACCGGCAACAAGTTCGAGCGCCCGGTTACTGTTGGCTACATGTACATGCTGAAGCTGAACCACTTGGTAGACGACAAGATGCACGCTCGTTCTACCGGTTCGTACAGCCTGGTTACCCAGCAGCCGCTGGGTGGTAAGGCTCAGTTCGGTGGTCAGCGTTTCGGGGAGATGGAGGTCTGGGCACTGGAAGCATACGGTGCTGCTTACACTCTGCAAGAAATGCTCACAGTGAAGTCGGACGATGTGAACGGTCGGACCAAGATGTACAAAAACATCGTGGACGGCGATCACCGTATGGAGCCGGGCATGCCCGAGTCCTTCAACGTGTTGATCAAAGAAATTCGTTCCCTCGGCATCGATATCGATCTGGAAACCGAATAACACGTGACGCGAATCGAGAGCGGGGCCGTTTGGCCCGCTCTCTGCTCCGCCAGGAGGAAAGGCCTTGAAAGACCTACTGAATTTGCTGAAAAACCAGGGTCAAGTCGAAGAGTTCGACGCCATCCGTATTGGATTGGCATCGCCTGAGATGATCCGTTCGTGGTCGTTCGGTGAAGTTAAAAAGCCGGAAACCATCAACTACCGTACGTTCAAACCTGAACGTGACGGCCTGTTCTGCGCCAAAATTTTTGGCCCGGTAAAGGATTACGAGTGCCTGTGCGGTAAGTACAAGCGCTTGAAGCACCGTGGTGTGATCTGCGAGAAGTGCGGCGTTGAAGTTGCGCTGGCCAAGGTTCGTCGTGAGCGCATGGCGCACATTGAGCTGGCTTCGCCGGTTGCCCACATCTGGTTCCTGAAATCGCTGCCGTCCCGTATCGGCTTGCTGATGGACATGACCCTGCGTGATATCGAGCGCGTTCTCTACTTCGAGAGCTATGTCGTTATCGATCCAGGCATGACCACCCTTGAAAAGGGGCAGCTGCTGAATGACGAGCAGTATTTCGAAGCGCTGGAAGAGTTCGGTGATGATTTCGATGCCCGCATGGGTGCCGAAGCTGTCCGCGAACTGCTGCACGCTATTGACCTGGAACACGAGATTGGTCGTCTGCGCGAAGAAATTCCGCAAACCAACTCCGAAACCAAGATCAAGAAGCTGTCCAAGCGTCTGAAGTTGATGGAAGCCTTCCAGGGTTCCGGCAACCTGCCAGAGTGGATGGTGCTGACCGTTCTGCCGGTTCTGCCGCCAGATCTGCGTCCGCTGGTACCGTTGGATGGTGGTCGTTTCGCGACCTCCGACCTCAACGACCTGTACCGCCGTGTGATCAACCGTAACAACCGCTTGAAGCGCCTGCTCGACCTGTCCGCTCCGGACATCATCGTGCGCAACGAAAAGCGTATGTTGCAGGAAGCTGTCGATGCCCTGCTCGACAACGGTCGTCGTGGCCGCGCTATTACCGGTTCCAACAAGCGTCCTCTGAAATCCTTGGCTGACATGATCAAGGGTAAGCAAGGTCGTTTCCGTCAGAACTTGCTCGGTAAGCGTGTTGACTACTCTGGTCGTTCGGTAATTACCGTAGGCCCGACCCTGCGTCTGCACCAGTGCGGTCTGCCTAAGAAGATGGCACTTGAGCTGTTCAAGCCATTCATCTTCGGCAAGCTGGAAATGCGCGGTCTCGCGACCACCATCAAAGCGGCCAAGAAAATGGTCGAGCGCGAACTGCCAGAGGTTTGGGACGTTCTCGCTGAAGTGATTCGCGAACACCCGGTTCTCCTCAACCGTGCACCGACCCTTCACCGTCTGGGTATCCAGGCGTTTGAACCGGTACTGATCGAAGGTAAGGCTATCCAGCTGCACCCTCTGGTCTGTGCTGCGTACAACGCCGACTTCGACGGCGACCAAATGGCCGTGCACGTACCGCTGACACTGGAAGCCCAGTTGGAAGCGCGTGCGTTGATGATGTCGACCAACAACATTCTGTCGCCAGCCAACGGTGAGCCAATCATCGTTCCGTCGCAGGACGTTGTATTGGGTCTGTACTACATGACCCGTGAGGCGATCAACGCCAAAGGCGAAGGTCGTGTGTTCGCTGACCTGCAGGAAGTTGACCGTGTGTTCCGTGCCGGCGAAGCCGCACTGCACGCCAAGGTCAAGGTGCGCATCAACGAAACGGTCAACGACCGTGACGGCGGCAGCGTGAGCGGCACTCGTATTGTCGACACCACCGTTGGCCGTGCGCTGTTGTATCAGGTTGTGCCAAAAGGCCTGTCGTACGACGTCGTCAACCTGCCGATGAAGAAAAAGGCGATCTCCAAGCTGATCAACCAATGCTATCGCGTGGTTGGTCTGAAAGAGACCGTGATCTTCGCTGACCAGTTGATGTACACCGGTTTTGCCTATTCGACTATTTCCGGCGTTTCCATCGGTGTTAACGACTTCGTTATCCCTGATGAAAAAGCTCGCATCATCAGTGCTGCTACTGATGAAGTGAAAGAGATCGAAAGCCAGTACGCCTCGGGCCTGGTAACACAGGGCGAGAAGTACAACAAAGTGATCGACCTTTGGTCCAAGGCCAACGACGAAGTTTCCAAGGCGATGATGGCCAACCTCTCGAAAGAGAAGGTCATCGACCGTCACGGCGTCGAAGTTGACCAGGAGTCCTTCAACTCGATGTACATGATGGCCGACTCGGGCGCACGGGGTTCTGCTGCGCAGATCCGTCAGCTCGCCGGTATGCGTGGCCTGATGGCCAAGCCGGACGGTTCCATCATTGAAACGCCGATTACTGCGAACTTCCGTGAAGGTTTGAGCGTACTCCAGTACTTCATCTCCACTCACGGTGCTCGTAAAGGTCTGGCGGATACCGCGTTGAAAACCGCTAACTCCGGTTACCTGACTCGTCGTCTGGTAGACGTTGCGCAAGATCTGGTTGTAACCGAGATCGATTGCGGCACCGAGCACGGCCTGCTGATGACTCCGCACATTGAAGGCGGTGACGTTGTAGAGCCACTGGGTGAGCGCGTATTGGGCCGTGTTATTGCCCGTGACGTATTCAAGCCAGGCACCGAGGAAATTATCGTTCCTGCCGGCACCCTGGTTGACGAGAAGTGGGTCGAGTTCATCGAACTCAACAGCATCGACGAAGTGATCGTTCGCTCCCCGATCAGCTGCGAAACCCGCTACGGCATTTGCGCCAAGTGCTACGGTCGTGACTTGGCCCGTGGTCACCAGGTGAACATCGGTGAAGCGGTCGGCGTTATTGCCGCCCAGTCCATCGGTGAGCCGGGTACCCAGCTGACCATGCGTACGTTCCACATCGGTGGTGCGGCAAGCCGGACCTCCGCAGCCGACAGCGTTCAGGTGAAGAATGGCGGTACTGTCCGCCTGCACAACCTGAAGCACGTTGAGCGAGTGGATGGTCACCTAGTTGCTGTGTCGCGTTCCGGTGAGCTGGCAATCGCTGATGACTACGGTCGTGAGCGTGAGCGTTACAAGCTGCCGTACGGTGCTGTGATTTCGGTTAAAGAAGGTGACAAGGTCGACGCTGGCGCAATCGTGGCCAAGTGGGATCCGCACACTCACCCAATCGTTACCGAAATGAAAGGTACCGTGACCTACGTGGGCATGGAAGAAGGCATCACGATCAAGCGTCAGACTGACGAATTGACCGGTATGACCAACATTGAAGTACTCGACGCGAAAGATCGTCCAGCTGCCGGTAAAGACATCCGTCCTGCCGTGAAGATGGTCGATGACAACGGCAAGGATCTGTTGCTGCCAGGCACTGACGTAATCGCTCAGTACTTCCTGCCAGCCAACGCCCTGGTCGGTGTAGCGGATGGTGCGAAGATCGCGATCGGTGATGTTATCGCGCGTATCCCGCAAGAAACTTCGAAGACCCGTGACATCACCGGTGGTTTGCCGCGTGTTGCCGACTTGTTCGAAGCTCGTCGTCCGAAAGAAGCGTCGATTCTGGCTGAAGTGAGCGGCACCATCGCGTTCGGTAAAGAGACTAAGGGCAAGCGCCGTTTGGTCATTACCCCGAACGACGGTACCGATCCGTACGAAGAGCTGATTCCAAAGTGGCGTCACCTGAACGTGTTCGAAGGCGAACAGGTAAACCGCGGCGAAGTTATCTCCGACGGCCCGAGCGATCCACACGATATCCTGCGTCTGCTGGGTGTGAGTGCGCTGGCCAAGTACATCGTTAACGAGATCCAGGACGTTTACCGCCTGCAAGGCGTGAAGATCAACGATAAGCACATCGAGACCATCCTGCGTCAGATGCTGCGTAAAGTTGAAATCGCTGAATCCGGCGATTCCAGTTTCATCAAGGGCGACCAGATGGAACTGACTCACGTGCTGGTGGAAAACGAGCGTCTGGCTGGCGACGAGAAATTCGTTTCCAAGTTCACTCGCGTACTGCTGGGTATCACCAAGGCGTCGTTGTCCACTGAGTCGTTCATCTCGGCGGCCTCCTTCCAGGAGACCACTCGCGTACTGACCGAAGCAGCGGTAACCGGCAAGCGCGATTACCTGCGCGGCCTGAAAGAGAACGTGGTCGTGGGTCGTCTGATCCCGGCTGGTACCGGTTTGGCTTACCACAGCGAGCGTAAGCGTCGCCGTGATGCTGACAAGCCGTTGCGCGTAAGCGCCAGTGAAGTGGAAGCTGCACTGACCGAAGCGCTGAACTCTAGCGGTAACTGAGTTCTGCGATAAATAAGTCCGGGCCCTGGCAGCCCCATTCGTCGGATCGAGGCTATTTTGCCCTGCTTCGACGAGAGGGGAGGTCGGGGCCTTGCCTTGACTGGGGGCAAGATCCTCTTTAGACTCTTGTACCCCTAAATTTGGCGGGAATTCGTTCCTGCCATTTTGCTTTTCTTGCAAGACAATAGCGTCGCAAGACAACAGTGGAGCTAGTAGATGGCAACTATCAACCAGCTGGTACGTCAGCCGCGTAAGCGTATCGTCGAGAAATCCGACGTGCCTGCGCTGCAGAACTGCCCGCAACGTCGTGGCGTATGCACTCGTGTGTATACCACCACGCCGAAAAAACCTAACTCGGCACTGCGTAAAGTATGCCGTGTGCGTCTGACCAACGGTTTCGAGGTTTCCTCGTACATCGGCGGTGAAGGCCACAACCTGCAAGAGCACAGCGTGGTACTGATCCGTGGCGGTCGTGTAAAAGACTTGCCAGGTGTTCGTTATCACACCGTACGCGGCTCCTTGGATACTTCCGGCGTTAAAGGTCGTAACCAGGGTCGTTCGAAGTACGGTACCAAGAAGCCTAAGTAGTAGCGGCTTTTTGTAAAACTGAATCATCTTATTTTCTGAGTCGATAAGAGTAAGGTCGGAGGCGTCCCGAAAGGGCACCGATTCCGAGCGAACCTGAAGACCGTTTGAGGGCTTATCCATGCCAAGAAGACGCGTAGCAGCCAAGCGCGAAGTGCTTGACGATCCAAAATACGGAAGCCAAATTCTGGCCAAGTTCATGAACCACGTGATGGAAAGCGGCAAGAAAGCCGTTGCCGAGCGTATCGTTTATGGCGCGCTGGAAAAGGTTAAAGAACGCAAGAACAGCGACCCCCTGGAAATCTTCGAGAAAGCTCTCGACGCCATCGCTCCGCTGGTCGAAGTGAAGTCGCGCCGTGTAGGCGGTGCTACTTACCAGGTTCCGGTCGAAGTTCGCCCGTCCCGTCGTAACGCTCTGGCAATGCGCTGGTTGGTAGACTTCGCCCGTAAGCGCGGCGAGAAGTCTATGGCTCTGCGTTTGGCCGGCGAACTGTTGGACGCTGCTGAAGGTAAAGGTGCTGCTGTTAAGAAGCGTGAAGACGTGCACCGTATGGCTGAAGCTAACAAAGCTTTCTCGCACTACCGCTTCTAATCTTAGCTTCACTAATTTTGCGAGGGCTTTATGGCTCGTACTACTCCGATTAGCCGCTACCGTAACATCGGTATCGTTGCTCACGTGGATGCTGGTAAAACCACCACCACTGAGCGCGTACTGTTTTACACCGGCAAAAGTCACAAAATGGGCGAGGTGCATGATGGCGCCGCGACCACAGACTGGATGGTTCAGGAGCAGGAGCGTGGTATTACCATTACTTCTGCTGCTATTACCGCCTTCTGGAAAGGTTCCGAGAAGCAGTACAAAGATGAGCACCGCTTCAACGTTATCGATACCCCAGGCCACGTAGACTTCACTATTGAAGTTGAGCGTTCCCTGCGTGTACTCGACGGCGCTGTCGTTGTGTTCTGCGGTACCTCGGGTGTCGAGCCTCAGTCGGAAACCGTATGGCGTCAAGCCAACAAATACGGCGTTCCACGTCTTGTTTATGTAAACAAGATGGACCGTGCTGGTGCCAACTTCCTGCGCGTGATCGGTCAGATCAAGCAGCGTCTGGGTCATACTCCGGTGCCAATCCAGTTGGCTATCGGTTCCGAAGACAACTTCCAGGGTCAGATCGACCTGATCAACATGGAAGCGGTCTACTGGAATGATGCTGACAAAGGTATGGTTCCTGTTCGCAAGCCTATCCCTGCAGAGTTGCAGGAACTGGCTGACGAGTGGCGCAACAACATGGTTGAGGCTGCTGCCGAAGCCAGCGAAGAGCTGATGAACAAGTACCTCGAAGGTGAAGAACTCACCAACGTGGAAATCAAGGCCGCTCTGCGTCAGCGTACTATTGCTGGTGAGATCGTCTTGGCTGTTTGCGGTTCTTCCTTCAAGAACAAGGGTGTTCCCCTGGTTCTCGACGCCGTGATCGACTACCTGCCTGCTCCAACCGACATTCCTGCTATCAAGGGTACTAACCCTGATAACGAGGAAGAAGAGATGGAGCGTCATGCTGACGACAGCGAGCCGTTCTCGGCTCTGGCGTTCAAGATCGCTACCGACCCATTCGTGGGTACTTTGACCTTCGTCCGCGTTTACTCGGGCGTGTTGGCCTCCGGCGACGGCGTGATCAACTCGGTCAAAGGCAAGAAAGAGCGTGTGGGTCGTATGGTGCAAATGCACGCAAACGCCCGTGAAGAGATCAAGGAAGTGCGCGCTGGTGACATCGCGGCCCTGATCGGCATGAAGGACGTCACCACTGGTGAGACTTTGTGCGACGCTGCCAAGCCAATCATCCTGGTTCGCATGGACTTCCCGGAGCCGGTTATTTCGGTTGCCGTAGAGCCTAAGACCAAGGATGACCAGGAAAAAATGGGTATCGCTCTGGGCAAGCTTGCTCAGGAAGATCCATCTTTCCGCGTCAAGACTGATGAAGAGACTGGTCAAACGATCATCTCTGGCATGGGCGAGTTGCACCTGGACATCCTGGTTGACCGGATGCGCCGCGAGTTCAACGTCGAAGCCAACATCGGTAAGCCTCAGGTTTCCTATCGTGAGCGCATCACGAAGAACTGCGAAATCGAAGGCAAGTTCGTTCGTCAATCCGGCGGTCGTGGTCAGTTCGGTCACTGCTGGATCCGTTTTGCTCCTGCTGACGAAGGTCAGGAAGGTCTGCAATTCGTGAACGAAGTAGTGGGTGGTGTTGTTCCTAAGGAATACATCCCTGCTATCCAGAAGGGTATCGAAGAGCAGATGAAGAACGGTGTTGTTGCCGGCTATCCGCTGATCGGCCTGAAAGCAACCGTTTTTGACGGTTCTTACCACGACGTCGACTCCAACGAGATGGCGTTTAAGGTGGCTGCTTCCATGGCAACCAAGCAACTGGCCCAGAAGGGCGGTGGTGAGTTGCTTGAGCCAATCATGGCGGTAGAAGTTGTTACACCTGAAGACTATATGGGTGATGTCATGGGCGACCTTAACCGTCGTCGCGGCATGATCTTGGGTATGGAAGACACGGTTTCCGGCAAAGTGATTCGCGCCGAGGTTCCGTTGGGTGAGATGTTCGGTTATGCGACCGACGTTCGCTCCATGTCCCAGGGTCGCGCAAGCTACTCTATGGAATTCAAAAAATACAACACAGCTCCGGCGCACATCGCTGAAACTGTATCCAAAAAACAAGGCTGATTCAGTCCTTTAGGCAAGGAGTTAATTGTCGTGGCTAAAGAAAAATTTGATCGTTCCCTACCGCACGTCAACGTTGGCACTATCGGTCACGTTGACCACGGTAAAACCACTCTGACCGCAGCACTGACTCGCGTCTGCTCCGAAGTTTTCGGTTCCGCAGTCGTTGATTTCGATAAAATCGACAGCGCTCCAGAAGAAAAAGCTCGTGGTATCACCATCAACACCGCGCACGTCGAGTACAACTCGAAGATTCGTCACTACGCTCACGTTGACTGCCCAGGTCACGCTGACTATGTGAAGAACATGATCACTGGTGCTGCCCAGATGGACGGCGCGATCCTGGTTTGCTCGGCCGCTGATGGTCCGATGCCACAAACCCGTGAGCACATCCTGCTGTCCCGTCAGGTAGGCGTTCCGTACATCGTGGTTTTCCTGAACAAGGCTGACCTGGTAGACGACGCTGAGCTGCTGGAACTGGTTGAGATGGAAGTGCGCGATCTGCTGAGCACTTACGACTTCCCGGGCGACGACACTCCGATCATCATCGGTTCTGCTCGTATGGCGCTGGAAGGCAAAGACGACAACGAAATGGGCACCACTGCCGTTCGTAAACTGGTTGAAACTCTGGACAGCTACATCCCAGAACCAGTTCGTCTGACTGACAAGCCGTTCCTGATGCCAATCGAAGACGTATTCTCGATCTCCGGTCGTGGTACTGTTGTGACTGGTCGTATCGAGCGCGGTATCGTTCGCGTTCAAGATGCGCTGGAAATCGTTGGTCTGCGTGACACCACCAACACTGTCTGCACTGGTGTTGAAATGTTCCGCAAGCTGCTCGACGAAGGTCGTGCTGGCGAGAACTGCGGCGTTCTGCTGCGTGGTACCAAGCGTGACGACGTTGAGCGTGGCCAAGTTCTGGTTAAGCCAGGTTCGGTTAAGCCGCACACCAAGTTCACCGCAGAAGTTTACGTTCTGAGCAAGGAAGAAGGCGGTCGTCACACTCCGTTCTTCAAAGGCTACCGTCCACAGTTCTACTTCCGTACTACTGACGTGACTGGTAACTGCCAGCTGCCAGAAGGCGTTGAAATGGTAATGCCAGGCGATAACATCCAAATGGAAGTTACCCTGATCAAAACCATCGCAATGGAAGACGGTCTGCGCTTCGCTATTCGTGAAGGCGGCCGTACCGTTGGTGCTGGTGTTGTAGCTAAAATCATCGAGTAAGCGTCTCTTCTGAGATAGCTTCGATGCTTTGAAAAGCCCCCGCTCAGCGGGGGCTTTTTTATTGGGTTGACACCTATCTGGGGCGTCTATAGAATTGCGCCTCCTTTTAACGGGCGTATTGCGCTCGCTGGGAATAGCAGCCGGAGTCTGAAATCCAATGCAAAATCAGCAAATCCGTATCAGGTTGAAGGCTTTTGACCATCGCCTGATCGACCAATCCACCCAGGAAATCGTGGAAACCGCGAAACGTACTGGTGCTCAAGTGCGTGGTCCAATTCCACTGCCTACCCGTAAAGAGCGGTTCACCGTTCTGGTCTCCCCGCACGTCAACAAAGACGCGCGTGACCAGTACGAGATCCGTACTCATAAGCGCGTACTGGACATCGTCCAGCCAACGGATAAAACCGTTGATGCACTTATGAAGCTCGATCTGGCGGCCGGTGTGGAAGTACAGATCAGCCTCGGCTAAGACTCGGGTCTTAGTCGTGTAACGCTCTGAAATGGGCGGCCATAGCGGGTGAAAGCCCCGTACACTCATGAGGTTTACAACATGGCTACCAATAAAATTGGTGTAGTCGGTCGTAAATGCGGTATGACCCGTATTTTCACCGAAGAAGGTGTCTCGATTCCGGTAACGGTTATTGAGATCGAACCAAATCGTGTCTCTCAGTTTAAAACTGAAGAAACCGATGGCTATCGTGCAGTGCAAGTCACTGTCGGCGAGCGTCGTGCTTCGCGTGTGACAGCTGCTCAGGCAGGTCACTTCGCAAAAGCAAACGTTGCAGCTGGTCGTACTGTTCTGGAGTTCCGTCTTGCTGATGGCGACTACCAGGCTGGCGATCTGATCAGCGCTGAAATCTTCGCCGCTGGTCAACTGGTTGATGTAACCGGTCAGTCCAAGGGTAAAGGCTTCCAGGGTACGATCAAGCGTTGGAATTTCCGTGGTCAAGACAACACTCACGGTAACTCCGTTTCCCACCGCGTCCCGGGCTCTATTGGCCAGTGCCAGACTCCTGGTCGTGTATTCAAGGGCAAAAAAATGTCCGGTCATATGGGCGCTGAGCGCGTGACCGTGCAGTCCCTCGAAGTAGTGCGCGTCGACGCTGAACGCAATCTGTTGTTGGTCAAGGGTGCTGTTCCTGGCGCTACTGGCGGCAACCTGGTTGTACGTCCAGCGGCCAAGGCTCGCGGTTAAGGGGAAGCTGACATGCAATTAAATGTAAATGACGCTCAAGCGATCGAAGTTTCCGAACTGACATTTGGCGGCGAATTCAACGAGACGCTGGTTCACCAAGCAGTCGTGGCCTACATGGCCGGCGGCCGTCAAGGTAGCAAGCAGCAAAAGACCCGTTCCGACGTTCGTGGTGGCGGTAAGCGCCCTTGGCGTCAGAAAGGTACTGGCCGTGCTCGTGCCGGTACTATCCGTAGCCCAATCTGGCGCGGCGGCGGTACCACTTTCGCAGCTCGTCCACAGGATCACTCTCAGAAGCTCAACAAGAAGATGTATCGCGCAGCACTGCGCTCCATCCTTGCTGAACTCGTGCGTACTGATCGTCTGGTCGTGGTTCAGGACTTCGCTGTTGAAAGTCCAAAAACCAAAGATCTGCTGGGCAAGCTGAACAACATGAGCCTGACCGACGTTTTGATCGTGTCTGAAGCTGTTGATCAGAACCTGTACCTGGCTGCTCGCAACCTGCCACACGTTGATGTACGTGACGTGCAAGGTTCCGATCCAGTTAGTCTGATCGCATACGACAAGGTGTTGATCACCGTGTCGGCCGTGAAGAAATTCGAGGAGCTGCTGGGATGAACCAGGAACGCGTATTTAAAGTTCTGCTTGGCCCGCACGTTTCCGAAAAGGCTACGGTTCTGGCTGACAAGAAAGGCCAGTTCGTTTTCAAGGTTGCAACTGACGCAACCAAGCTGGAAATCAAGAAGGCCGTCGAAAGCCTGTTCAGCGTGAAAGTTGAGCGTGTTACTACCCTGAATGTTCTGGGTAAGAGCAAGCGCACTGCTCGCGGTCTGGGCAAGCGTAATGACTGGAAGAAGGCAGTTATCTCCCTTCAACCAGGCCAAGATCTCGATTTCAGCAGCAGTGCTGAGTAAGGAAGGGGTGCATCATGGCAATCGTTAAATGCAAACCGACTTCCCCTGGCCGCCGTTTTGTGGTCAAGGTGGTCAACCAGGAGCTGCATAAAGGCGCTCCTCACGCACCGCTGCTCGAGAAGAAATCGAAGACTGGTGGTCGTAACAACAATGGTCGTATTACCACTCGTCACATCGGTGGTGGCCATAAGCAGCATTATCGTCTGGTCGACTTCCGTCGCAACGACAAAGATGGCATCGCTGCCACTGTCGAGCGTATCGAATACGATCCAAACCGTACTGCTCACATCGCTCTGCTGTTGTACGCAGATGGCGAGCGTCGCTATATCATCGCGCCTAAAGGCGTGAGTGCTGGCGACCAGCTGATCGCAGGTGCTTTGGCACCGATCAAGCCGGGCAACGCTCTGCAACTGCGTAACATTCCAGTTGGTAGCACCGTACACGGCATCGAATTGAAGCCAGGTAAAGGCGCGCAAATCGCTCGTTCCGCTGGTGCTTCGGCTCAGCTGATCGCTCGTGAAGGTGTCTACGTGACCCTGCGTCTGCGTTCTGGTGAGATGCGTAAAGTGCTGGCTGAATGCCGCGCGACCCTGGGTGAGGTCTCGAACTCCGAGCACAGCCTGCGTTCGCTGGGTAAAGCTGGTGCCAAACGCTGGCGTGGCGTTCGCCCAACCGTTCGTGGTGTTGCCATGAACCCGGTTGACCACCCACACGGTGGTGGTGAAGGTCGTACCTCTGGTGGTCGTCATCCGGTATCGCCATGGGGCTTCCCGACTAAGGGCGCGAAGACTCGTGGTAATAAGCGTACCGACAAAATGATCGTCCGTCGTCGCAAGTAAATAGAGGGATACGACAGTGCCACGTTCTCTGAAAAAAGGTCCTTTTATTGATCTTCACCTACTGAAGAAGATCGAAGTGGCGGCGGAAAAGAACGATCGCAAACCAGTTAAGACCTGGTCGCGTCGTTCGATGATCCTGCCACAAATGGTCGGTCTGACCATCGCTGTACACAACGGTCGTCTGCACGTCCCAGTTCTCGTTAACGAAGACATGGTCGGCCACAAACTAGGCGAGTTTGCCGGTACCCGCACTTATCGTGGGCACGTGGCAGACAAGAAAGCCAAGCGTTAAGGGGTAAGGAAATGGAAGTAGCCGCTAAGTTGTCGGGCGCTCGAATCTCCGCCCAGAAAGCCCGCTTGGTCGCCGACCAGATCCGCGGGAAGAAGGTGGGCGAAGCGCTCAACCTGTTGGCTTTCAGCAGTAAGAAAGCCGCCGAGATCATGAAGAAAGTGCTGGAGTCGGCCGTAGCCAACGCCGAGCATAACGAAGGCGCAGACGTTGATGACCTGAAGGTCAGCACCGTTTTCGTCAACGAAGGGCGTTCGCTGAAGCGAATCATGCCACGTGCCAAAGGCCGTGCTGATCGCATCGTCAAGCGGTCTTGCCATATCACTGTCAAGGTTGCTGACAAGTAACGGAGTCGAAGAGATGGGTCAGAAAGTACATCCCATTGGCATTCGCCTGGGAATCGTCAAGGAGCACACCTCCGTCTGGTACGCAGACGGTCGGACTTATGCGGACTATTTGTTCGCTGATCTGAAGGTGCGTGAGTATCTCCAAGACAAACTAAAAAGCGCGTCCGTAAGCCGTATCGATATCCATCGTCCGGCACAAACTGCACGTATCACCATCCACACCGCTCGTCCAGGTATCGTTATCGGGAAGAAAGGTGAAGATGTTGAGAAACTGCGTCAGGACCTGACCAAGCAAATGGGTGTGCCTGTGCACATCAATATCGAAGAGATCCGTAAGCCGGAGCTCGACGGTATGCTGGTTGCGCAGAGCGTAGCTCAGCAGCTGGAGCGTCGCGTAATGTTCCGTCGCGCTATGAAGCGTGCCGTACAGAACGCCATGCGCATTGGTGCCAAAGGCATCAAAATCCAAGTGAGCGGTCGTCTCGGCGGTGCTGAAATCGCACGTACTGAATGGTATCGCG
Source organism: Pseudomonas sp. SH10-3B (assembly GCF_019891415.1). Classification (NCBI taxonomy): domain Bacteria; kingdom Pseudomonadati; phylum Pseudomonadota; class Gammaproteobacteria; order Pseudomonadales; family Pseudomonadaceae; genus Pseudomonas; species Pseudomonas sp. SH10-3B. The sequence continues at coordinate 23,564 of NZ_JAFLXD010000015.1, forward strand.
AAGGTCGTGTGCCACTGCACACCCTGCGTGCCGACATCGACTATGCCAACTACGAAGCTCACACCACTTACGGTGTGATCGGTGTAAAGGTTTGGATCTTCAAAGGCGAAGTAATTGGTGGTCGCCAAGAAGAACTGAAACCACAAGCACCAGCGCCTCGTAAAAAAGCTGCTAAGTAAGGGGTACGCCAAATGTTGCAACCAAAGCGTACGAAGTTCCGCAAGCAGATGACAGGCCACAACCGTGGTCTGGCTCAGCGCGGTAGCAAAGTCAGCTTCGGCGAGTTCGCGCTGAAGTCTGTAGCTCGTGGTCGTCTCACCGCTCGTCAGATCGAGTCAGCGCGTCGTGCACTGACCCGCCACGTAAAACGTGGCGGCAAAATCTGGATCCGTGTATTCCCGGACAAGCCGATCTCCAAAAAGCCTCTTGAGGTTCGGATGGGTAAAGGTAAGGGTAACGTGGAATACTGGGTAGCCCAGATTCAGCCAGGCAAAGTCCTGTATGAAATCGAGGGTGTAACTGAAGAGCTGGCGCGTGAGGCTTTTGCCCTGGCTGCTGCAAAGCTGCCGCTCGCCACCGCCTTTGTTAAACGGACGGTGATGTGATGAAAGCGAATGAACTTCGTGAAAAATCCGCACAGCAGCTGAACGAGCAACTGCTCGGCCTGCTGCGCGACCAGTTCAATCTGCGTATGCAGAAAGCAACTGGCCAGTTGGGGCAGTCTCATCTGCTCTCGCAAGTTAAGCGTGACATCGCTCGCGTGAAGACTGTGCTCAACCAGCAGGCAGGTAAGTGATCATGGCTGAAGCCGAAAAGACTGTCCGTACGCTGACTGGCCGTGTTGTCAGCGACAAGATGGACAAAACCATCACCGTTTTGATCGAGCGTCGCGTTAAGCACCCGATCTACGGTAAATATGTTAAGCGTTCGACTAAGCTGCACGCGCACGACGAAACCAATCAGTGCCACATCGGCGACAAAGTCACTATTCGTGAAACTCGTCCGCTGGCCAAGACCAAGTCTTGGGCATTGGTTGATGTTCTCGAACGCGCTGTGGAAGTCTAAGGACTAGGGGTCGGAGAAATTATATGATTCAGACTCAATCCATGCTCGATGTGGCCGATAACAGCGGCGCTCGCCGTGTTATGTGCATCAAGGTGCTGGGTGGCTCCCATCGTCGTTACGCTGGTATCGGTGACATCATCAAGGTTACCGTGAAGGAAGCAATTCCTCGCGGTAAGGTGAAAAAAGGCCAAGTGATGACTGCTGTTGTAGTCCGCACTCGTCACGGCGTACGCCGTGCAGATGGCTCCATTATCCGCTTTGATGGCAACGCTGCTGTTCTTCTGAACAACAAGCAAGAGCCGATCGGCACCCGTATCTTTGGGCCAGTGACCCGTGAACTTCGTACTGAGAAGTTCATGAAGATCGTCTCGCTCGCCCCAGAAGTGCTGTAAGGAGATCCGACATGCAAAAGATTCGTCGTGACGACGAGATCATCGTGATCGCCGGCAAAGACAAAGGTAAGCGCGGTAAGGTGCTGAAGGTTCTCGCTGACGACCGTCTGGTTGTTGGTGGTCTGAACCTGGTCAAGCGCCATACCAAGCCTAACCCTGCGTCGGGCGTACAAGGCGGTATCGTCGAAAAAGAAGCGCCACTGCACGCTTCTAACGTCGCCATCTTCAACGGCGAAACCAACAAGGCTGACCGCGTTGGTTTCAAAGTAGAAGACGGTAAGAAAATTCGTGTCTTCAAGTCGACCCAAAAAGCGGTTGATGCTTGAACACTGCTAGGTAGATAAGACCATGGCACGACTACAAGAGATTTACCGGAAGGAAATCGCCCCCAAGCTTAAGGAAGAACTTAAGCTCGGGAACGTGATGGAAGTTCCGCGCGTTACCAAAATCACCCTGAACATGGGTCTGGGCGAAGCGATCGGCGACAAAAAAGTCATCGAGCACGCTGTTGCTGACCTGGAAAAGATCACCGGTCAAAAAGTCGTTGTGACTTACGCTCGGAAATCCATCGCTGGCTTTAAAGTCCGTGAAGGTTGGCCGATCGGCGTCAAAGTGACTCTGCGCCGTGAGCGTATGTATGAATTCCTGGATCGTCTGCTGTCGATCTCCCTGCCTCGGGTTCGCGACTTCCGCGGCCTGAATGCCAAGTCCTTCGATGGTCGTGGTAACTACAGCATGGGCGTGAAAGAGCAGATCATCTTCCCGGAAATCGACTACGACAAGATCGATGCTCTCCGCGGTCTGGACATCACCCTGACCACCACTGCTAAGAACGATGATGAAGGTCGCGCCCTGTTGCGTGCTTTCAAATTCCCGTTCCGCAACTGATTGGAGTAGGACCATGGCCAAGATGAGCATGAAAAACCGCGAGCTGAAGCGTCAGCTCACGGTTGCCAAGTACGCCAAGAAGCGTGCAGCACTGAAAGCAATCATCGTTGATCTGAACGCAAGTCCAGAAGCGCGTTGGGAAGCTACAGTAGCCCTGCAGAAGCAGCCACGTGACGCAAGCGCTTCGCGCATGCGTAACCGCTGCCGCCTGACCGGTCGTCCACACGGCGTTTACCGCAAGTTCGGCCTCGGCCGTAACAAACTGCGTGAAGCGGCAATGCGTGGTGACGTACCTGGTCTGGTTAAAGCCAGCTGGTAAGTACTTTCAGCGTCCAGGTGGTCTGAATCGCAAGATCCTGACCGCCGGTGACCTTGAATCTGGAACAAGCCCCTTTTGGGGCTTGTTTCATTTCCGGAGTGTGTCTAAAATACGCGGCTCGCCTGAGCCCGTGTTTTTTACCCGGAGATTCTCAGCGACATATGTAGCCGCAAGGCTAATTTTTTTGTATTAGGAGCGTCTAGCCCATGAGTATGCAGGACCCGTTAGCGGACATGCTAACTCGTATCCGTAATGCCCAGATGGCTGAAAAGTCCGTCGTAAGCATGCCATCTTCCAAGTTGAAGGTTGCTGTTGCCAAAGTCCTGAAAGACGAAGGCTACATTGCGGGTTATCAGATCAGCAGCGAAATCAAACCACTGCTGTCCATCGAGCTGAAGTACTTCGAAGGCCGTTCGGTCATCGAGGAAGTGAAGCGCGTTAGCCGTCCAGGCCTGCGTCAGTACAAGTCCGCTGAAGATCTGCCGAAAGTTCGTGGCGGTCTGGGCGTGTCTATCGTCTCCACCAACAAAGGTGTGATGACGGATCGTGCTGCGCGCGCTGCCGGTGTCGGCGGCGAAGTTCTTTGCACTGTGTTCTAAGGGGGGATAAGCATGTCTCGCGTCGCTAAGAACCCCGTTAAGCTGCCAGCCGGTGTCGAAGTCAAATTCGCAGGCCAACAGCTTTCGGTGAAGGGTGCCAAGGGCACTCTTGAACTGAATATCCATTCGTCCGTTGAGATCGTTGAAGAAGCTGGTGAGCTGCGTTTCGCTGCTCGCAATGGCGATCAACAAACTCGCGCAATGGCTGGTACCACGCGTGCGTTGGTAAACAACATGGTCCAAGGCGTAAGCCAAGGCTTCGAGCGTAAGCTCCAGCTGGTCGGTGTTGGTTACAAAGCGCAAGCAAAAGGCACGGTTTTGAACCTGGCCCTTGGCTTCTCGCACCCAGTGGATTACGAACTGCCGGAAGGCATCACCGCTGAGACTCCTAGCCAGACCGATATCCTGATCAAGGGCATCGATAAGCAACTGGTAGGTCAAGTGGCTGCTGAGATCCGCGACTTCCGTCCACCAGAGCCGTACAAAGGCAAAGGTGTGCGCTACGCGGACGAAGTCGTCCGTCGTAAAGAAGCCAAGAAGAAGTAGGGCATAGCAAATGACCGACAAAAAAGTTACTCGACTGCGTCGCGCTCGCAAAGCACGCCTGAAAATGCACGAACTCGAAGTCGTGCGTCTCTGCGTGTTCCGCTCGTCGCAGCACATCTACGCCCAGGTCATCTCGGCCGACGGCAACAAAGTCCTGGCCAGCGCCTCGACTTTGGATAAAGAACTGCGTGATGGTGCCACTGGCAACATCGACGCGGCCACAAAGGTTGGCCAGCTGGTCGCTACGCGTGCTAAGGCCGCTGGCGTCTCGCAAGTGGCTTTCGACCGCTCTGGCTTCAAGTACCACGGCCGCGTTAAAGCGCTGGCTGATGCTGCTCGTGAAGCTGGGCTGGAGTTCTAAGTTATGTCAAATAACGACCAAAAGCGCGACGAAGGCTACATTGAGAAGCTGGTTCAAGTTAACCGCGTAGCCAAAACCGTTAAAGGCGGCCGTATCTTCACTTTCACCGCGTTGACCGTGGTTGGTGATGGTAAAGGGCGCGTTGGCTTCGGCCGTGGCAAGTCACGTGAAGTGCCTGCTGCGATCCAGAAGGCAATGGAAGCTGCTCGTCGCAACATGATCCAAGTTGATCTGAACGGCACCACGCTGCAGTACGCAATGAAGTCCGCTCATGGCGCTTCTAAGGTGTACATGCAGCCTGCTTCTGAAGGTACCGGTATCATCGCTGGCGGCGCTATGCGTGCTGTCCTCGAAGTTGCTGGCGTTCAGAACGTTCTGGCCAAGTGCTATGGCTCGACTAACCCGGTAAACGTGGTTCACGCCACTTTCAAAGGTTTGAAAGCTATGCAATCTCCTGAATCCATTGCCGCCAAGCGTGGCAAAAGCGTCAAGGAGATCTTCTGATCATGGCTACCGTTAAAGTAACGCTGATCAAAAGCATGACCGGTCGCATCCCTAACCACAAATTGTGCGTTAAGGGTTTGGGGCTGCGTCGCATCGGTCACACTGTAGAAGTCCAGGATACTCCCGAGAATCGCGGGATGATCAACAAGGCTTACTACATGCTGCGTGTCGAGGGTTAATCGATGAAACTCAATGATCTGAGTCCAGCGCCGGGTTCCCGTCGCGAAAAGCATCGTCCGGGCCGTGGTATCGGTAGCGGTTTGGGTAAGACTGGTGGCCGCGGCCACAAAGGTCAAACCTCTCGCTCCGGTGGCACCATCGCTCCAGGCTTTGAAGGCGGTCAACAGCCGCTGCATCGTCGCCTGCCTAAGTTCGGTTTCGTATCCCTGAAAGCCATGGATCGCGCAGAAGTGCGTCTGTCCGAGCTGGCTAAAGTGGAAGGCGACATCGTTACTGTGCAGACCCTGAAAGATGCCAACGTGATCAACGTCAACGTACAGCGTGTGAAAATCATGCTGTCCGGTGAAGTGACTCGCGCTGTCACTATCGGCAAGGGAATCGGCGCCACCAAAGGTGCGCGTTCGGCTATCGAAGCAGCTGGCGGCAAGTTCGAGGAATAAATGGCTAAGCAAGGTGCTCTCTCAGCGCTCGGCAAAGGCGGTATGTCTGAACTCTGGGCTCGTCTGCGTTTTCTGTTCCTGGCGATTATCGTCTACCGAATAGGCGCACACATCCCGGTTCCAGGTATCAACCCGGACCGACTCGCAGACCTGTTTCGACAGAATGAGGGGACCATTCTTAGCTTGTTCAACATGTTTTCTGGCGGCGCGCTGGAACGGATGAGCATCTTTGCACTGGGGATCATGCCGTACATTTCGGCATCGATCATCATGCAACTGATGACAGCCGTCAGCCCGCAGCTGGAGCAGTTGAAGAAGGAAGGTGAAGCTGGTCGTCGCAAGATTAGCCAGTACACCCGCTACGGCACTGTCATCCTCGCCCTGGTTCAAGCTATCGGCATGTCCGTTGGCTTGGCGGGGCAGGGTGTTGCGTTCACTGGTGACTTTGGCTTCCATTTCGTCGCGGTATCCACGTTTGTGGCTGGTGCGATGTTCATGATGTGGCTGGGTGAGCAGATTACTGAGCGTGGTGTTGGTAACGGTATCTCGATGTTGATTTTCGCAGGTATCGTCGCCGGTCTTCCGAGAGCAATTGGGCAGTCTTTCGAGTCTGCACGTCAGGGTGATATCAATATTTTTGCCTTGGTTGCCATCGGTTTGCTGGCAGTAGCGATTATCGGTTTTGTGGTGTTCATTGAGCGTGGTCAGCGTCGTATTGCTGTTCACTACGCCAAGCGTCAGCAGGGCCGTAAGGTTTTTGCTGCGCAGACCAGCCACTTGCCGCTGAAAGTGAATATGGCCGGTGTTATTCCGGCAATTTTCGCGAGCAGCATTTTGCTGTTTCCGGCTTCGTTGGGTACCTGGTTTGGTCAGTCTGAAAATATGGGCTGGCTGCAGGACCTCTCTCAGTCGATCGCTCCTGGTCAGCCGTTGAATATTCTGCTGTTTAGTGCAGGGATTATTTTCTTCTGCTTCTTCTATACGGCGTTGATGTTCAATCCGAAAGACGTAGCGGAAAACCTGAAGAAGTCCGGTGCCTTTATTCCGGGTATTCGTCCAGGCGAGCAGTCTGCGCGCTACATTGATGGCGTTCTGACTCGCTTGACCCTGTTCGGTGCTCTATATATGACGGCCGTGTGCTTGTTGCCCCAGTTTCTGGTGGTTGCAGCAAACGTTCCGTTCTACCTTGGCGGGACCTCGTTGCTGATCGTGGTCGTGGTTGTGATGGACTTCATGTCCCAAGTACAATCGCACCTCGTTTCGCACCAGTACGAATCCCTGATGAAGAAAGCCAACCTGAAGGGTTACGGCAGCGGCATGTTGCGCTGAGTACCCATAAGGTTCGAGGAGTTGGTGATGAAAGTTCGTGCATCGGTGAAAAAGCTGTGCCGTAACTGCAAGATTATTCGCCGCGAAGGTGTTGTTCGAGTAATTTGCAGCGCGGAACCGCGTCACAAACAGCGCCAAGGCTGAGTGTGATCCGCTTGAAGCCCGGCAGCTAGTGCGCTGCCGGGTTGATTATTTGTTATTACAGCGATATTATCTCGCGCCCTATTTCTTGGCTTCCGGGGCGTAGGTAGCTGTCAATTGGAGTCCCACTGAATGGCCCGTATTGCAGGCGTTAACATTCCAGATAACAAGCACACTGTTATCTCGCTGACCTACATCTATGGTGTTGGTCGCACTACTGCGCAGAAAATTTGCGCAGTCGCTGGGGTAAACCCAGCCGCTAAGATCAAGGATCTGAGCGACGAGCAGATTGAATTGCTGCGTGGCGAAGTGGCGAAGTTCACCACTGAAGGTGACCTGCGTCGCGAAATCAACATGAAAATCAAGCGTTTGATGGACCTCGGTTGCTATCGCGGTCTGCGTCATCGTCGTGGTCTTCCAGTACGCGGTCAGCGTACCAAGACTAACGCGCGTACCCGTAAAGGTCCGCGTAAGCCGATCCGCAAGTAATCGCCCCAGCGAATCGACAGGAAAATTATCATGGCAAAACCTGCTGCTCGTCCTCGTAAAAAAGTTAAAAAGACAGTGGTTGATGGCATCGCCCACATCCATGCATCTTTTAACAACACCATCGTGACCATCACCGACCGTCAAGGTAACGCGCTTTCTTGGGCTACCTCCGGTGGTTCGGGTTTCCGCGGTTCCCGCAAGTCCACGCCGTTTGCTGCTCAAGTAGCTGCTGAACGTGCTGGTCAAGCTGCGCTGGAATATGGCCTGAAAAACCTCGACGTTAACGTCAAAGGTCCAGGTCCAGGTCGTGAGTCTGCTGTCCGTGCTTTGAACGGCTGTGGCTATAAGATCGCCAGCATCACCGACGTGACGCCAATCCCGCACAACGGGTGCCGTCCGCCGAAGAAGCGCCGCGTGTAATCCAGGAGATTGTAAAGAATGGCTCGTTACATTGGTCCAAAATGCAAACTCGCTCGTCGCGAAGGCACCGATCTCTTCCTGAAGAGCGGCGTGCGCGCGATCGAATCGAAGTGCAACATTGAAGCAGCACCTGGTATCCACGGCCAACGCCGCGGTCGCCAGTCCGATTACGGCACCCAACTGCGTGAAAAGCAGAAGGTCCGTCGTATTTACGGCGTTCTCGAGCGTCAGTTCAGCGGCTACTACAAAGAAGCTGCTGGCAAGAAAGGTGCAACCGGTGAAAACCTGCTGCAACTGCTCGAATGCCGTCTGGACAACGTTGTATACCGTATGGGCTTTGGTTCGACTCGTGCCGAATCCCGTCAGCTGGTATCGCACAAGTCGATCAGCGTTAACGGTCAGACCGTAAACGTTCCGTCCTACCAGGTTCGTGCTGGTGACGTGGTCGCAGTCCGCGAGAAAGCAAAAAACCAACTTCGCATTGTCCAAGCTCTCGATCTGTGTGCCCAACGTGGCCGCGTAGAATGGGTAGAAGTAGACACTGAGAAGAAGTCGGGCGTTTTCAAGAACGTTCCTGCTCGCAGTGATCTGTCCGCCGACATCAACGAAAGCCTGATTGTCGAGCTCTACTCCAAGTAAGGGCTAGAAAATAGGTGCATCCATGCAGATTTCGGTAAATGAGTTCCTGACACCCCGCCACATTGATGTGCAGGTTGTCAGTCCAACCCGCGCCAAGATCACTCTCGAGCCTCTCGAGCGTGGTTTTGGCCACACCCTGGGCAACGCGCTGCGCCGCATCCTGTTGTCCTCAATGCCCGGCTGTGCAGTAGTCGAGGCCGAGATTGACGGTGTGCTCCACGAGTACAGCGCCATCGAAGGTGTACAGGAAGACGTAATTGAAATCCTGTTGAACCTTAAAGGTCTGGCTATCAAGCTGCACGGCCGTGACGAAGTTACGCTGACCTTGTCGAAGAAGGGTTCGGGGGTGGTTACCGCTGCCGATATTCAGCTGGATCATGATGTCGAGATCGTTAACCCCGATCACGTAATCGCTAACCTGGCGTCTAACGGCGCCCTGAACATGAAGCTCACCGTAGCTCGTGGTCGTGGTTATGAACCGGCCGACTCGCGTCAGAGCGATGAAGACGAAAGCCGCAGCATTGGTCGCTTGCAGCTTGACTCTTCGTTCAGCCCGGTTCGCCGTATCGCATACGTGGTGGAAAACGCCCGTGTCGAGCAGCGTACTAACCTGGACAAGCTGGTTATTGATCTGGAAACCAACGGTACTCTGGATCCTGAAGAGGCTATTCGCCGCGCTGCAACCATTCTGCAACAGCAGTTGGCTGCGTTCGTCGACCTCAAAGGTGACAGCGAACCAGTGGTAATCGAGCAGGAAGACGAGATCGATCCGATCCTGCTTCGCCCGGTTGACGATCTGGAACCGACTGTACGTTCGGCTAACTGCCTTAAGGCGGAAAACATTTACTACATCGGCGACCTGATTCAGCGTACCGAAGTAGAACTGTTGAAGACTCCGAACCTGGGCAAGAAATCCTTGACTGAAATCAAGGACGTTCTGGCCTCCCGCGGTCTGTCCCTCGGCATGCGCCTCGACAACTGGCCGCCTGCAAGTCTTAAGAAGGACGACAAGGCGACTGCCTGATCGTCGTAATCACCGAACGTGAGTTTGGTAAGGAATGAACCATGCGTCATCGTAAAAGTGGTCGTCACCTGAGCCGTACCAGCTCGCACCGCAAGGCCATGTTTCAAAACATGGCGGTGTCGCTGTTCGAGCACGAGCTGATCAAAACTACACTGCCGAAAGCTAAAGAACTGCGTCGCGTTGCTGAGCCGCTGATCACTTTGGCCAAGACAGACAGCCTGGCTAACCGCCGTCTGGCTTTCGACCGTACTCGTTCGAAAGCTATCGTTGGTAAGCTCTTCAACGACCTGGGCAAGCGTTATGCTACCCGTGAGGGTGGCTACCTGCGCATCCTCAAGTGCGGTTTCCGCGCTGGCGACAACGCGCCTATGGCGTACGTCGAGTTGGTTGATCGTGCTACTGCTGGCGAAGCTGTAAGCGCCGAGTAAGACGACAAGCTGTAACGAAGAACCGGGCCTAGTGCCCGGTTTTTTTGTGCGCGTAACAAAAGCACGATTTGTACAAGCTTCCACGGGCAGCGCTTGACACTATATGCGCTGGAGGGGTGTTAGTTATTTTCTATTGATGCTTACAATTTAATGAATTTGTGGGTGTCATGTTGATAGTCAATACTCCCTCCAAGCCGATTAGCCGGCAGTTCCAAGTCCGACCTGAGGAAAATTGAGCATGAGCCAGAATAAAATCCTTACTACCGCCAGCGGCGCTCCCGTTGCGGACAACCAGAATTCCCGCTCCGCCGGCCCGCGTGGTCCTTTGCTGCTCGACGACTTTCACTTGATCGAGAAGCTCGCTCATTTCAACCGTGAAAACATCCCTGAACGTCGGGTGCACGCCAAAGGTTCAGGTGCATACGGTACGTTCACCGTCACCCAAGACATCACCCAATACACCAGCGCCAAGTTGTTCGAGTCCGTCGGTAAGCAAACTCCAACTTTCCTGCGCTTCTCCACCGTGGGTGGCGAGCGTGGCTCGGCGGACACCGAGCGCGACCCACGTGGCTTCGCCTTGAAGTTTTACACTGAAGAAGGCAACTGGGACATCGTGGGCAACAACACCCCGGTGTTCTTCATACGCGACCCTCTGAAATTCCCAGACTTCATCCACACTCAAAAGCGACTGCCGCAAAGCAATCTAAAGAGCGCGCAGATGATGTGGGACTTCTGGTCGCACTCCCCAGAGGCGCTGCACCAGGTCACCATCCTGTTCTCGGACCGTGGCATTCCCGATGGGTACCGTCACATGCACGGCTTCGGCAGCCACACCTACAGTTTGATTAACGCGAGGGGCGAGCGGCACTGGGTGAAATGGCACTACAAGACCAAGCAAGGTATCAAGAATCTGGCGCCTGCTGAGGCTGCACGTTTGGCCGGTACTGATCCCGACTATGCCCAGCGCGATCTGTTCGGTGCTATCGAGCGTGGTGACTTCCCGAAATGGCGCGTCTGCATCCAGATCATGACCGAGGCCCAGGCGAACGCTCATTACGAGAATCCGTTTGATGTGACCAAAACCTGGTCGCAGAAAGAATTCCCGCTGATCGAAGTAGGCGAGCTGGAGCTTAACCGTAACCCGCAGAACTACTTCGCTGAAGTCGAGCAGGCTGCATTCGGCCCGAGCAACATGGTTCCAGGCGTTGGCCTGTCGCCAGACCGCATGCTGCAGGGGCGCGTTTTCGCTTACGCAGATGCTCACCGGTACCGCGTGGGTACCAACCACCAGCAACTGCCGGTGAATGCTCCACGCAGCCCGGTGAACAGCTACCAGCGTGACGGCTCGATGGCATTTGGCAGCAATGGTGGTGCGACTCCGAACTACGAGCCGAACAGCTACGCCGAAGCACCCAAGCAAGCGCCTCAGTACGCCGAGCCTGCGTTGGCTTTGAGCGGTGCAGCTGATCGTTACGATCACCGCGAAGACACTGATTACTACAGCCACGCAGGTGCGCTGTTCCGCCTGATGAATGATGAGCAGAAAGCACTGCTCACCAATAACATCGCGGGCGCAATGACCGGTGTTTCCAGTGATGTGGTCCAGCGTCAACTGCAGCACTTCTATAAGGCAGATCCAGCTTATGGAGACGCAATCGCAAAGGCACTGGGTGTATCGCTTAACTGACTCTAAACGATAAGCAGAACCGCCCTCATTTGGGCGGTTTTTGCGTTATTTCAGCTATTTTTCTCCGGAAATCTTCACTTTTCTGCCATTAGTCCCGTGACCTCCAAGTCATCATGGTTCAAACTACAGACTTTCAAGCAGGGAGATGTAGGGCGATGCAAGGTCACCCCGACGTAATCGATTACCTCAACACGTTGCTGACGGGCGAACTGGCAGCTCGTGACCAATATTTCATCCACTCGCGCATGTACGAAGACTGGGGTTTTACCGAACTCTACGAGCGTATCAACCACGAAATGGAAGAAGAGGCACAGCACGCCGACGCACTGATGCGCCGTATCCTGATGCTCGAAGGCACGCCACGTATGCGTCCCGACGACTTGGACGTGGGCACCAGCGTACCTGACATGCTCGCAGCCGATCTTCGCCTTGAGTACAAGGTGCGTGCCGCGCTCTGCAAGGGCATTGAGCTCTGCGAGCAGCACAGCGACTTCGTTACTCGTGAAATCCTGCGAGTGCAGTTGAACGATACCGAAGAAGATCACACCTACTGGCTCGAAAAGCAGTTGGGTCTGATCAAGCTGGTTGGCTTGGAAAACTACCTGCAATCGCAGTTCTGATTTCCGGCCACTAAAAAGCCCCTGTCACCGTAAGGTGTCAGGGGCTTTTTCATTGCCCAATAGATCAGGCGCGATCGCGCTCCAGCAACGGCTTCAAATAGTAACCGGTGTGAGATTGCGACATTTCGGAGACCTGCTCCGGCGTACCCACCGCGATGATCTGGCCGCCCTTGGATCCACCTTCCGGCCCTAGATCGACCAGCCAGTCGGCGGTCTTGATCACATCGAGGTTGTGCTCGATCACCACCACGGTGTTGCCGTGGTCTCGCAAGCGGTGCAACACGTCCAGCAACTGCTGAATATCCGCGAAGTGCAGACCGGTTGTTGGTTCATCCAGGATATACAAGGTCTTGCCAGTATCGCGTTTGGACAGCTCGCGAGACAGCTTCACCCGCTGCGCCTCACCACCGGACAACGTCGTCGCCGACTGCCCCAGCTTGATATACGACAGGCCCACATCCATCAGTGTCTGCAGCTTGCGCGCCAACGCCGGAACCGCATCGAAGAACACCCGGGCTTCCTCGATGGTCATCTCCAGGGTTTCATGGATGCTCTTGCCCTTGTACTTGATCTCCAGGGTTTCACGGTTATAGCGCTTACTCTTGCATACATCGCACGGCACGTAGATGTCTGGCAGGAAGTGCATCTCTACTTTGATCAGGCCGTCGCCCTGGCACGCTTCGCAGCGCCCGCCCTTGACGTTGAACGAGAACCGCCCTGGCCCGTAGCCACGCGAGCGCGACTCTGGTACCCCGGCGAACAGTTCGCGAATGGGTGTAAACAGCCCGGTATAGGTCGCCGGGTTGGAGCGCGGTGTGCGGCCAATCGGGCTCTGGTCGATATCGACCACCTTGTCCAGGTGTTCCAAGCCCTTGATGCTGTCGTGCGCCGCTGCTTCCAGGGTGGTCGCGCCGTTCAAGGCGGTGGCACTCAGGGGGAACAGCGTGTTGTTGATCAGCGTCGACTTGCCTGAGCCGGAAACACCGGTCACGCAGGTCAGAAGCCCCAGGGGGATTTCCAGGTCAACATTGCGCAAATTGTTGCCGCGCGCGCCCTTGAGGTGCAATGCCATCTTCTTGTTGCGCGGTGTGCGCTTGGCTGGCACTGCGATCTTCACGCGGCCAGACAGGTACTTGCCGGTCAACGAGTCGGGATGTGCCATTACCTCGGCAGGCGTGCCCTCGGCAACAATATGCCCACCATGCACGCCGGCGCCTGGGCCAATATCGACCACGTAGTCTGCCAGGCGAATCGCGTCTTCATCGTGCTCGACCACGATCACCGTGTTGCCGATGTCCCGCAGGTGTTTCAACGTGCCCAACAGGCGATCGTTATCGCGCTGGTGCAAACCAATCGATGGTTCATCGAGGATGTACAACACCCCCACCAGGCCGGCACCAATCTGGCTGGCCAAGCGAATCCGCTGCGCTTCACCGCCGGACAAGGTGTCGGCGCTGCGGTCCAGGGATAGATAGTCCAGGCCTACGTTAACCAGGAACTGCAAGCGCTCGCGAATTTCCTTGAGGATCTTGTCGGCAATTTCCCCACGTCGTCCGGTCAGCTTCAGTACACCAAAGTATTCGCAGGCATCGCCGATCGGCAGGTTGGTCACCGCGGGCAAGGTTTTCTCGCCGACCCACACATGCCGTGCTTCACGACGCAGGCGAGTGCCCCGGCAATCCGGGCAGGGTTGGGTACTGAGGAATTTCGCCAGCTCTTCTCGCACGCTCGCCGATTCAGTCTCACGGTAGCGCCGCTCCAGGTTCGGTACGATGCCTTCGAACGGGTGGGAACGCTTGACGATGTCGCCACGGTCGTTCAGGTACTTGAAGTCGACGTTCTGCGAACCACTGCCATTGAGGATGACTTTCTGCTGGTCTGCCGGCAGTTGGTTGAATGGCACTTCAAGGCTGAACTTGTAGTGCGACGCCAGCGACCCCAGCATCTGGAAGTAGTACACGTTACGCCTGTCCCAGCCGCGTATCGCCCCCTCTGCCAAGGTCAGGTCACCATTGACCAGGCGCTTGATGTCGAAGAATTGCTTCACGCCCAGGCCATCGCAGGTCGGGCAGGCGCCGGCCGGGTTATTGAAGGAGAACAGCTTAGGCTCCAGCTCGCTGATGGCATGGCCACAGATAGGACAGGCAAACCGCGCGGAGAAGATGATCTCTTCGCCCGGCTCGTCATCCATTGGCGCCACCAGGGCAATCCCGTCCGCCAGCTTCAACGCGGTTTCGAACGATTCCGCCAGACGCTGCTGCAGGTCGGCACGCACCTTGAAGCGATCGACCACGACATCAATCGAGTGCTTCTTCTGTTTATCGAGCTTCGGCGCTTCGTCCAGTTCATAGAGCTTGCCGTTGATGCGCGCACGCACGAAACCTTGCGCACGCAGCTCTTCGAATACAGAGAGATGTTCACCCTTGCGCTCGCGAATGACCGGCGCCAGCAGCATCAGCTTGGCGCCTTCGGGCTGGGCCAGCACCAGGTCGACCATTTGGCTGACGGTCTGGGCTTCCAGCGGAATGTCGTGGTCCGGGCAGCGCGGGATGCCTACCCGCGCGTACAGCAGGCGCAGGTAGTCGTAGATTTCGGTGATGGTGCCCACGGTGGAGCGTGGGTTATGGGAGGTCGACTTCTGTTCGATGGAAATCGCCGGCGACAGGCCTTCAATGGTGTCGACGTCAGGCTTTTCCATCATCGACAGGAACTGACGGGCGTAGGCCGACAGCGATTCCACATAGCGACGCTGACCTTCGGCATACAGCGTGTCGAACGCCAGGGACGATTTGCCGGAGCCGGACAAGCCGGTGATGACGATCAGTTTGTCCCGGGGCAGGGTCAGGTCGATGTTCTTCAGGTTGTGGGTTCTAGCCCCACGAATCAGGATCTTGTCCAAGATGGCCTCGCACGGCGGGCGTAAATAATGCAGGAGTATACGGCTAAAGACTGGATGAATATACACTGTCAAAGTGCCGGGTGCAGCCTTACATGAAAGCTGCGCGGCAAAGCGCCGCATATACCCTCTCAATCGATGGGACTGGTAGAATCGCCGCCGGTTCACACGAGGTTTTTCCATGCACGATCCCCACAGCGAACGCATGAGTAGCGGCGAGACCCGAGCAGCAAGCGGTCTGGCCCTGGTGTTCGCGTTCCGTATGCTTGGCATGTTCATGGTGTTGCCGGTACTGGCGACCTATGGAATGGATCTGGCAGGCGCGACCCCCGCATTGATCGGCCTGGCAATTGGCGCCTATGGCCTGACCCAGGCGATTTTTCAGATTCCATTCGGGATCATTTCCGACCGTATTGGCCGTCGTCCAGTGATTTACCTGGGCCTGATCGTCTTCGCCCTCGGCAGCGTGCTCGCGGCACAATCCGATTCGATCTGGGGCGTGATCGCCGGACGCATCCTGCAAGGCGCCGGGGCGATATCCGCTGCCGTCATGGCGCTGCTCTCCGATCTGACCCGTGAGCAACACCGCACCAAGGCCATGGCCATGATCGGCATGACCATCGGCCTGTCGTTTGCCGTGGCCATGGTCGTGGGCCCGTTGCTAACGCGCGCCTTTGGCTTGCACGGCTTGTTTCTTGCCACCGGCGGCATGGCATTGTTCGGGATCGTGATCGTGGCCTTTATGGTGCCGCGCTCCACCGGCACCTTGCAGCACCGTGAGTCGGGCGTCGCACGCAAGGCGCTATTGCCGACGCTCAAGCACCCGGACCTGTTGCGCCTGGACTTAGGTATCTTCGTATTACACGCAATGCTGATGTGCAGCTTCGTCGCCTTGCCCCTGGCCCTGGTGCAAAAAGCCGGGTTGCCCAAGGAGCAGCACTGGTGGGTCTACCTAACAGCCTTGCTGATCTCTTTCTTTGCCATGATCCCGTTCATCATCTATGGCGAGAAGAAACGCAAAATGAAACGAGTTTTACTCGGTGCCGTCGCGACATTGATGCTCACTGAACTATTCTTCTGGCAGTTCGGCGACAGCCTACGGGCGCTGGTTATCGGCACGGTGGTGTTCTTCACCGCGTTCAACCTGCTGGAGGCATCATTGCCTTCGCTGATCAGTAAAGTTTCACCGGCCGGCGGCAAAGGCACGGCGATGGGGGTGTATTCCACCAGCCAGTTCCTTGGCTCGGCGCTGGGCGGCATCATGGGCGGCTGGATGTTCCAGCATGGCGGTTTGTCGGTTGTGTTCCTCGGATGCGCCGGGCTGGCTGCACTTTGGTTGGCCTTTGCTGTTACCATGCGCGAACCTCCCTACGTCACAAGCCTGCGTTTGCCGCTATCGCCTGAGGCGATCCGTGAAAGCGGTCTGGTAGAGCGCCTGAAGGCAGTCGTAGGGGTAACAGATGCAGTCGTGGTCGCTGAAGAGGCGGCCATTTACATCAAATTGGACACCGAATTATTGGATCGCGCGACGCTCGAGCAACTGGTCAACCCAGTGCCGACAGCGCGCCCAGCATAGGAGAACGTTATGGCCCGTGGGGTTAACAAAGTCATATTGGTCGGTACATGCGGCCAGGATCCCGAAGTTCGCTACTTGCCTAACGGTAACGCCGTGACCAACCTGAGTCTGGCGACCAGCGAACAGTGGACTGACAAGCAAACCGGCCAGAAGGTCGAGAAAACCGAATGGCACCGTGTGTCGATGTTCGGCAAGGTCGCAGAGATCGCCGGTGAGTACCTGCGCAAAGGTTCGCAGGTCTACATCGAAGGCAAACTGCAAACCCGCGAGTGGGAAAAAGACGGCATCAAGCGTTACACCACTGAAATCGTGGTCGACATGCAAGGCACCATGCAACTGCTGGGCGGCCGTCCACAGGGCGACCAACAGGGCCAGGGTGGCATGTCCAACTCGGCACCGCGTCCACAGCAGTCGCGCCCGCAGCCAAGCCAGCAGCCACAGCGTGAGTCGCGTCCAGCACCGCAACAGGCCGCTCCGCAACCGGCTCCGGATTTCGACAGCTTTGATGACGATATTCCGTTCTAGGATACCGCTCGGAGCAATCCGTAAAGCTTTCCCGAAAAGCCCCGTGAGCCCCGCTCTCGGGGCTTTTTTAAAGGTTCGCACGCAGAACCGCTGATCAACACAATCATGGAAGAACACCGTGTCGAACAAACTGTTCCGCAGCCTACTGGCACTTGTTTTCGCGTCCGGCTGCACCTCGCTACACGCTGACTCAAACACTTCCGCGACGCTCGCCAGCGACAAACGCTTGATTGTCGGTATCTGGGCTATGCAGGCATTGAACGAAGGTCAAACGACGGTGGCTGAGTTCAAGCCCGATGGCCAATTGTTGATGCACGCGTTCGATTGCGTGAAATCAACCCGGGCGCCGACGAATGTGGTCGCGTATTCGGTGTCCGACGATGGCCAGGTGATCAACATGATATTGCCGACAAAAACCATCGAGCTGAAGGTATTGACCTTCTCGCCCCAGGCTATGCAGTTCACCTCCCGAACGGACGGCATGGAGATCAGGTACGACTTGGAAAAAGTCGATAAGGTCGACGCCGTGTGCGACCGCTACCCTCAGTTGAAGGCTGAACAGGCGCGGATGACGCCCTACAAGGCCAGTGATTTCATCGCCGACCCAACCATTCCCGCCCATCCGGATATGGACCGCTACGTCGGTAAGTGGAGTTCCAGCAATTTCGTGATGTATGAAATTGCACGAGATGTGAACGGCGGTTTTTACCTGACTACACCCCGGGACAAAAACTGGCATTACCTTTACAACGACGTCCATTGGGTCGGCAATGCACTGCATTTCCAGCTGTATACCTACTCGGATCATGAAGAGGCGTTTCGTCTCCCCAAGCACAAATTACTCATCCCCACGAGTCTTGAGCCCATGCTTGACGGCCGGATGCGCGAGGACTTCATCCTGAATGGCGATCCGTACATGAGTTTTCTGAAACGGATGAAATGACGGCATGGAAGATCGCCGGCCCTGGCATTTGTCCTTGCGGGTCACACGATTTAGGCTATCACCCACTTCCGAAGAACTAGGAGAGCCGCGATGACCTGGTCTGCCAAGCAATACACGATGTTTGAACAACAACGCACTCGTCCGGTCCGTGACCTGGTCGCGGCCATCCCGAATACCGATGTGCGCACAGCGGTCGACCTGGGTTGCGGCCCTGGCAACTCCACCGAAGTACTGGCCGAGCGTTTCCCCCAGGCGCATGTGACGGGGGTGGACAGTTCCGACGATATGCTGGTCGACGCCCGCAAGCGCCTGCCCGCGCTTAACTTTGAGCTGGCGGACATCGGTGCCTGGAATCCGCCGCAGACATTCGACGTGATCCTCGCCAACGCCTCGCTGCAATGGCTGCCGAACCACGCCACGCTGTATCCGCATCTGGTCGACCAGCTGGCGCCTGGCGGCACGCTCGCCGTACAAACCCCGGACAACCTCAATGAACCTGCCCACCGGCTGGCGCGTGAAGTGGCGGCAGATGGCCCATGGGCGGCAAAGATCAGTACGTTTCAACACAATGAGCGCCACTCGGTGAGCTACTACTACGAGTTGCTGAGCAAACACTGCAGCACCGTGGATATATGGCGAACCACCTACCAGCACCCGTTGGCGGATCATGGGGCTGTGGTGGAATGGTTCAAGGGCTCGGGCTTGCGGCCATTTCTCGCGCCACTGACCGATAGTGAGAAAGCCGCCTTCCTACAGGAATACCAGGCGCGGATTACCCAGGCTTACCCAGCTCTGGCAGATGGCACCGTATTACTGCCATTCCCGCGCCTGTTTATCATCGCGACCCGCTAACGGCATCCAAGTAAGCAGCGGTTACGCCGCTGCTGCTTGCGCCTTCAAATACTCATCCGCCGACACCACACCCGCGTAGCCAAACGCCAACGACGCCATATACGCGCCATGCACCTGCGCCGCTGGAATTACCTGCCCGTTGAACTCCAGATCGCGGGTGGCACATGCGTCATGAATCACCGTGACCTTGTAGCCCAGGTCCGCTGCGGCCCGCACCACCGCATCGATGCACATATGGCTCATGCTGCCGACCACCACCAGTTCGGTGATGCTGCGCTGCTCCAGCAAGGCGCGCAGATGGGTTTCGCGAAACGCATTCACGAAATGTTTAAGCACCACCGGTTCGCTGTCCTCGTTCAGCACCTTGGGGTGCAAGTAAGCGCCCTCGGAGCCAGGTGTGAAGAACGGCGCATCCTCGGACGTGAATTCATGGCGCACGTGAATCACTGCATCACCGTTCTGGCGAAAGGCCTGGAGCACCTGCGCCGCCTTGTCCGCAGCGGCCTCCACGCCATCGAGCGGCCACTTGCCTTGAGGGAAGTAGTCGTTCTGGATATCGATTAGGATGAGCGCTTGCTTGGCCATGGGTATTGCCTCGTGATGGGTTGATGGGGCCAGTATCTTAGCTGGCGCCGACGCAGGGCATTGGCTGCACCGACAATAACAGGGGGAAAACTGACAATGGCCGTTGTTGAACTGGGCGTGCTGATCTATCAGGGCGCGCAACTGGCCGCCGTGCACGGCTTGACCGACCTGTTCGGCGTGGCCAACCGGATCGCCGCCGAGCATCAGTCTGCGCAGTTGCCGTTGTTGCGCGTCAGCCATTGGCAAGTGGACGCCAGTGGCCAACCGGTCCGGGGCTTCGACAGCCATCCCGGCCCTGATCAACCGATGATGGCCGTGCTGGTGCCACCGTCGATTGGCGAGTTCAGCGAAGAGCAGGCGCCCCCTGCATTGTTGGCGTGGATTCGCCAGCAACACGCGGCCGGCACCGTACTCGGCGGCGTGTGCATCGGCTCGATCATGCTGGCGCGCAGTGGGTTGTTGGATGGACGTAGCGCCACTACCCATTGGTCTTCCGCCAAGTCCTTTGCCGCACGTTACCCTGCCGTGCGCCTGGAAGCGGATAAGCCCATCGTCGATGACGGCGACCTGATTACCACCGCCGGGCTGATGGCCTGGTCCGAGTTGGGCCTACGCCTGGTCGACCGCCTGATGGGGCCGAGCATCGCCGCTGACACCGCGCGTTTCCTGGTCATCGAACACAGCGACAGCGCCAGCCAATGCGGCAGTAACTTTGCGCCGATCCTCAGCCATGGCGACGCGGCCATCCTCAAGGTCCAGCATGGATTGCAAGCCCGCGGCGCAGTGGACGTGTCTGTCGCCGCCATGGCGCTGGAGGCGGGGTTGGAGGAGCGCACCTTCCTGCGACGTTTCCGTAGTGCGACCGGCCTGAAGCCCACCGAATACTGCCAGCACCTGCGCGTGGGCAAGGCGCGGCAGATGCTGGAATTCACCAACGCCACCATCGACCATATCGCCTGGACCGTGGGCTACCAAGACCCCAGCGCCTTTCGCGCCATTTTCAAGAAAATCACCGGGCTGGCCCCCAGCGACTACCGCAGCCGTTTTGGCGTGTGAATCGTGCAGAACGCCGTGCGTTCAAGGCGGCGTCGTGCAGAATCAGGCAGGCCAACTGCCATCGCCTTTTCGGCAACGGCTTGATTTTAAAAGCATCCTCTTGGAAACAACCTTGGCGTGATACCTGCAGCCTTCCCCTCACACACATGGCGGGATGGCCAAGGGGGACGCATGACCCCGATTCAACGCAAAAAATGGATCGTCGCTCACTCCACGCGAGAGGGCGCGCCCCAGCATGAAGTCGAAACCAACCGCGCCTTGGCCCGTTGGCTGGCGCAGATCCTGGGGCTCAAATTCGGCGGCAGTTACGACCCACAAAAGCATGCCGACCGTGACCTCTACCTGCTACCCACACAAACGCTGGTAGGCCCTGCCCAGGCCCGCGAACTTCACGTCAACGGCCCGGCGGACCTGTGGGGCGGTTACGTCGATCACGACTTTATCTGCACCAAGGCCATCAGCCATGGGCTGCTAAGCCCCGAAGCGAAAGCCCCCGAGGGCTGGTCGCCGTTATTCTGCGAGCGTGTACGCGATGTTGTTCTAGCGGGGCTCAGCGTATTTGCCTTGGCGGATGCACGACCTGCCGCCGAACGCCTGCTTTACAGCGGGCCGATTCGCCTGAAACCCGTGCATGCCTGCGCTGGGCGCGGCCAGGAAGTTATCCACAGCCTTGATGCATTCGAGGCCGTGCTGGCGCGTCCGGAAGCGGCCCAGATGTTCAGCGAGGGCGTGGTGCTGGAACAAGACCTTCACGATGTGGTCACCCATAGTGTGGGCCAGAGTTTTATCGGTGATCACGTGTTCAGTTACTGCGGCGAGCAATACCTGACCCAGGACGGGCAGGGCGAAGAGGTCTATGGCGGCTCCAACCTGCTGGTGGTGCCGGGCGGCTACGAAGACTTGCTCACGCTCGACCTGCCCGACGGCGTGCGCCAAGCCATCGAACAGGCCCAGGTCTTCGATGCGGCCGCCGATGAGGCTTACCCTGGTTTCTACGCTTCCCGGCGCAACTACGACATCGCCCAGGGCCTGGACAGTCACGGCCAGCGTTGCAGTGGCGTACTCGAACAGTCCTGGCGCATGGGGGGCGCCAGCAGCGCGGAAGTCGCGGCGCTGCAAAGTTTTATCAACCATCCCGGCCTCAAGGCCATTCATGTGTCTTCGGTAGAAACCTACGTGGACCAGGCGCTGCCGGCGGACGCTATCGAGGTGTACCGAGGCCCCGCCGAAAACAGCGACTTTCTTCTCAAGTACGTGACGGTTAAATCTTATGACGGCTAGAAGCGAAAGCATTGCGATCGACATCGATGACGAACAGATGAGCGGCACGTTCCTCAGCCCCAAATCGAAGGTGCCAGGGGTGTTATTCGTGCACGGCTGGGGCGGTAGCCAGGAGCGTGACCTGGAGCGCGCCAAAGGTATCGCCGGCCTGGGATGCGTGTGCCTGACGTTCGATCTGCGTGGCCACGCGGGCACGGGTATCCCGCTGTCCCGCGTCACCCGTGAAGACAACCTGCGCGATCTGCTGGCGGCCTACGACCGACTGCTCTCGCACCCGGCCATCGACACCTCGGCGGTGGCGGTGGTGGGCACCAGCTACGGCGGTTACCTGGCGGCGATTCTCACCTCTTTGCGCCCGGTGCGCTGGCTGGCGCTGCGCGTGCCGGCGCTGTACCGCGATCAGGAATGGCTCAAGCCCAAGCGTGACCTCGATAAGGCCGACTTGATGGATTACCGCAGCACGCTGGTGCATGCCGAAACCAACCGCGCGCTGCATGCCTGCGCGCAATTTACCGGTGATGTGCTGATCGTCGAATCCGAAACCGACGACCATGTGCCCCATGCCACCATCATGAGTTACCGCGCGGCGTGCCAGCAGACCCATTCGCTGACGCACCGCATCATCGACGGTGCCGACCATTCCCTCAGCGATCCGGTGTCCCAGCAGGCCTACACGTCGATCCTGGTGGACTGGATCACCGAGATGGTGGTGGGCGAGCGGTTGAGCATCATCCAATCCCAATAACGCGATCAAGCGGGTGTCTTCTTCACCCGCAACGCCTTCGCCTTGGCCTCGACCCCCAGGTACATCACCAGCGCGATAAGCAGCGGGCAAATAAAATAGATCGCCCGGTAGGCAATCAGTCCCGCCAGCAAACTGCCCCGTGACGCCTCGTGCTGCAGCAGTGCAATAAACACCGCCTCGAGTACGCCAAGGCCAGCCGGGATATGAGTGACCACCCCGGCAATTGCGCTGATCAGCAATACGCCGAGTACCAGCGGATAGTCCAACTTGGCGGGCAGCAGGGTAAAAATCACCGCCGCCATCAGCGACCAGTTCAGCGCGCCCAGCGCCAGTTGCAAGCACGCCATGCGCAGCGACGGCAGGTTGATCTCGATCCCGCGAATCGACCACGCGCGTTTTTTCGAAAACTGACACGCCGCCAGGTAACCCAGGCTGGCCAGTATCAGCAACACGCCGACCCCTTGCAGTGCGCCGCTGCTGAGCTTCCAACCCGGTGGCATCGTCACCAGCCCGCTGCTGAACACCACCCCGGCCAATGCCATATAGCCAAACCAATTGGTGGCCAGGCTCAGGCCGAGAATCTTGGCGATATTGCTGGTGCTCACCCCCAGCCGCGAATACAGGCGGTAACGCATGGCGATCCCGCCGACCCAGGCGCTGAGGTTAAGGTTGAACGCGTAGCTGATGATCCCGACCGGCAGGATCTGCTTCCAGCCCAGCGGCTGGCGGATGTAGGTGCGGCCGATCAGATCGAAGCTGGCGTAGACGAGAAAGCTGCACAAGGTCAGCGTGCTGGCGATAAACAAGGTGCGCAGCTTGAAGTCGCCCAGGGTCTCAACCACTTCGCTCCAATCAATGCGCCGAGCCAGCAGGGTGAACAGCACGATCAGCGCGAGGAAGAAGGCGATGGTCAGCGGTTTTTTCCAGCGCTTGAAGCGTGATCCGTTGTTTTCAGACGTCATGGGCCTGACTCTCGAAGGGTTTCAAGCGTGGCTTGTGCGCCGGCAACCAGCCCGTCAGCGCGGGGAAGTGGCGCATCACATGGAACACCAGGAATCCGACGGTCAATCGCCATAGCCACAGGCGTGGCTTGCGGTTTTCCGGCATGGTCTGGCAATGCTCCTTGGCGAGTACGTCCAGGCGTTCGTATAGCTGCTGATTGAACGCGCGGTCACGAATCAGTACGTTGGCTTCCAGGTTCAGCGACAGGCTCAGCGGGTCGAGGTTGCTCGAACCCACCGTGCTCCACTCGTCATCCACCAGCGCGACCTTGCCGTGCAGCGGGCGCTGGCAATACTCATGAATCACCACGCCGTCCTTGAGCAGGTAGTCGTAGAGCATGCGCGCGGCCAGCTTGGCCAGCAGTACGTCGGGCTGGCCCTGCATGATCAATTGCACGTGCACCCCTCGGCGTGCGGCGTTGCGAATTTCGCGCAGCAGGCGGTAACCGGGGAAGAAGTAGGCGTTGGCAATCACCGCGCGTTGTTGGGCTTTGCTCAAGGCATGGATATACGCCTCTTCAATGTCGTCGCGGTGTTGCAGATTGTCGCGGTAAATCAGGCGCACCCAGCCGTCGCCTTTATCGGACGACCAAGCCGAAGGCCTTTGCTGGCGGCGCCGCCACCCGCGTCGCGTGCGCACCTGGCGGCCGCTTTGTGCGAGGGCGAAATGATGCAGGTCGGCCACCGCCGGGCCAGTCACCTGCACCGCGTAATCCTGCTTGGCCTCGGGGCCAAAGTCCCCCAGGTGATCGGCAGAAAAATTGATCCCGCCGATAAACGCCACGGCGGCGTCCACCACCACGATCTTGCGGTGCAGGCGGCGGAACCAGTTGGTCCGAATACCCAGGGTCTTGGACGCCGGGTCAAACATCTGTACGGCCACTCCGGCCTCGGCCAACTCTCCGAGAAAAGCGGGGCTCAGCTCGCCGCAGCCAAAACCATCCAGGCTGACCACCACCTTGACCCCACGCTGCGCCGCTTCGATCAAGATGCGTTGCAGCTCGTGGCCGACCTTGTCTTCGAAGAGGATAAAGGTCTCCAGCAGGATCTCCCGCTGCGCCCCACGCAAGGCCTCGAACACTTTGGGAAAGTACGCCTCGCCGTTCTCCAGCAACTCGACCTGATTGTCAGGCTGCCAGCCGTAATCGAGGTCGCGGGCCTTGGCTTCATCCGGCGGTTGATCGGTAGCAATGTGCTCGACGGCAATGTTCATAGCTCAATCTCCACCGACAGCGGTACGTGGTCTGACAGATGGGACCAGGGGCGGGAGGTCAGCACCCGGGGGTTATGAATCTTCAAGTTGCGCACATAAATGCGGTCCAGCGGCAGCAGCGGCAGGCGGGCAGGGAAGGTCCGCGCCGGTTTGCCGAGGGCGTGCACGAACACTTCCGTAAGGCCGCTTTGGCTCAGGTCGGCGCGCTGGCGCCAGTCATTGAAATCGCCGGCAACTACCAACGGCGCATCCGCCGGGATCTCGCTGATACGCTGCTCCAACAAGCGCAATTGCTGCTGGCGATGCACTTCACGCAAACCCAGGTGGATACAGATCGCATGCACTTCCTGCCCGGTCCCCGGCAGACGCAGCACACAATGCAGCAGGCCACGGTTTTCATGGCCGCTTTGGGAGATGTCGAGGTTGTCGTAACTCACAATCTGGAATTTCGACAGCAACGCATTGCCATGGTCGCCATGGGGGTAGACCGCGTTGCGCCCGTAGGCAAACTGCGGCCAGATGCTGTCGGCGAGGAACTCGTACTGCGGCATGTTCGGCCAGTCGCTGTAGCGCTGGGGATGGCGCTCGTGGGTGCCGTGGATTTCCTGCAGAAACACCATATCAGCGCCCACACTGCGCACCGCTTCGCGCAGCTCGGGCAGGATGAAGCGTCGGTTCAAGGCGGTGAAGCCCTTGTGGATATTGACCGTCAGCACCGTGAAGCGAGTGATGGCGACGCTAGGGGTGATGGGCACCCAGTCGGGGATCGCAGCCATGATTGCTCCTGTGAAAGGGTGGGGGCCTGACCCCCGTTTATGGCTGACTGCGATTTTTGGCCGAAAGTTTCCATCGTCCTACGGGCGGCATAAACCCATTTGGATCAGTGCCCGGCAATCAAGCAGGGGAACGATCCAGGCGCAAACCCGTCAGTTCCTTACAGACCCTTCTGAAGGAGCCCGGTGTTTTGCTGAATCTAAAGACTGCATTACTGCTCGGCGCGCTGCTGTTTTGCGGCAGCGGCGCACTGCAAGCCGCGGCCACCGCGCCGGAACCGGAAGCGCCGGCCAAGCCGGAACTGCTGGTGGAGGGCGGACTGCTCGGTGCCATCAGTTCCAGCATCGATGATGTGCAGAACAAGCTCGACCTCAATCAGAATCTCGTTGACGCCTGGCGCCTGCGCGCGGACCGCGCGGCGGATGAGGTCGGCCGGCTGGTTGACCAGACATCGGAGCGTTCGCCGTGGAGCGTAGCCGGCGATTTCCTGCTGCTGTCCGGGGTGTGGGCCGGTGCCTTTGCGCTGTTGACGCTGCTGGGACGTTTTATCGTGCGGCGCCTGAGTCGTCGCCCTTTCGTCGAACGGCGCAGGCGCCTGCAAGGCGTGCTGGGTTACGTGGTTCCCTACACGATCCCGGCGCTGATCTGCCTGCCGTTGACGCTCTACGTCAGCCACTTTTTACCCTCCTCGATAGGTCGTGCGCTGGCGCTGTGTTTTGCCTACGCCACCAGCAGCGGGATCTTTTCCACCTCCATGCTGCTGTGCGTCATCGTCATGTTCAATGTCGGCCACAAGCGACCGGCGGTGCAGATCATTCGTGACTACTGCCCCAAGCCGCTGTTCCTGATCGGCTTCCTCGCCGCCCTCAGCGACGCCCTCACCAGTCCGCAAATCGCGCGTCAGCTCGGCGGTAATATCACCAGCAGCATCGCCGTATTTACCGGCCTGTTCGCGGCGGTCATCTTTGGCGTGCTGGTGGTGCGCCTGCGCCGTCCCGTGGCCCACCTGATCCGCAATCGACCACTGGCCCAGCGCCTTAAACACCCGGCATTACAGCAATCGCTGCGGGTGTTTTCCGGGCTGTGGTATTGGCCGATCCTGTTGATGGTGCTGGTCTCGGCGATCAACCTGATCGGCGCCGGCGACGACAACCAGAAGGCCCTGCGCTGCGCGCTGTTCACCACCATTCTGTTGATTGGCACGGTATTCCTGAGCACGGTGCTGCAACACCTGTTCAGGTCCCGCAGCCAGGTGGCGATCCAGCGCAGCAGTGCCTACAAGGAACGCTTTCTCAGCCTGTTGCATGCGATCTTGCGCATCGTCATGGCGATTGCCTTTATCGAAATCCTCGGGCGCATATGGGGCATATCGCTGTTCGAATTTGCCCAGCGCAACTCAGTGGGCCGCGCGATCAGCGACTCCCTCAGCAGCATCGGCCTGATCCTGCTGATGACCTGGTTGTTCTGGGTGGTACTCGACACGGCGATCCAGGAAGCGCTGAAACCGCCGGTGAACAAACGCTCCAGCCGCCAGCCCAGCACCCGGGTGAAAACCATCCTGCCGCTGCTGCGCAATGCGATCAAAATCATCCTGGTGGTGATCTGCGCAATCACCACCATGGCCAACCTGGGCATCAACGTTGCGCCGCTGCTGGCGGGGGCCGGTGTGGTTGGCCTGGCGATTGGTTTCGGTTCCCAGCAACTGGTGCAGGACGTGATCACCGGCCTGTTCATCATCATCGAAGACACGCTGTCCATCGGCGACTGGGTGGTGCTCGATTCCGGCCACGCCGGCACCGTCGAAGGCCTGACCATCCGCACTCTGCGCCTGCGCGACGGCAAGGGCTTTGTGCATTCGGTGCCGTTCGGGCAGATCAAGGCGGTCACCAACCAGTCGCGGCAATTTGCCTATGCGTTCTTCTCGGTGCAGTTCACCTACGACACCGATGTGGACAAGGCCGTGGAGCTGATCCGCGAGGCCGGGCAGTCGATTCGCGACGATGTGTTCCTCAAGTACAACCTGCAAGGGCCGCTGGAGGTGTTTGGCGTCGACAAGATGGACCTTAATGGCGTGGTGCTCACGGCGCAGTTCCGTACGGTGTCCGGTGGGCAATATGCGGTCAGCCGTGCGTTTAACCAGCGTTTGAAAAAGCTTGTGGATAACTGTGATGAGGTGCACTTCGCGCAGACTTATCCACAGCAGGTTTTGCTGCCAAAGCGTAACGCCCAGGTGGATGAGCCGGATGAAGAGATGCCAGCGTCGGTGGTGTTGACGGAGCAGCCCAGGCCTCAATGAGGCCTTCAACTTCAATGCCTGATCAGCTTCTCCTGCACCGCCTGCTGATCAACATCAAGCAACACCTGCTGCTTGCCGGCGACCCTCACCGCCGCCGGCAACCCATCCCGATACACCACCCGATTCCCACTCACCGCCGGCACCTTGCTGCCCGGCAACAGTGTGCCCACCAGGTTCAGCGGGTCAGCCCCACACACGGCAATCAAACTCCCGTCATGGGGCCGACGCCGCACTTCGCGCAGCAACGGGATCGCCTCCGGCAACGCAAACTGCTCACCCGCCAACCCGCTGACAAACCGTCCACCGCGAATCTCACCCCGTGCCTCCAGCCGATGGAATGTGCGCAGCAATTCGCGCCAACTCGGCAACCAATCCGCCTCGCGCTCCAGCAAGCGCCAGAACACCACGCCATAACGGCGCAGCAAGGTCATCGCCACATGTTCCAGGGTTTCGGCCGAGTGCGGGCCGGCGGCGGTCGATGGGCGGCGAATCAGCGCCCAGCGCCCGGCATCGTCCATGCCGCCGATAAACGCCCCACGCCCGCGCCGACTGCTGCGCGCCTGGCGCTTGCTGGCCGGGGTGGTCAGCGCGCGCAGCCCGGCAAAGCTGTCGGCATTCACCAGGCCGGCGCCGACCAGCTCCTGCAAGGCGGTTTCCAGTTCGCTGCGCAGCAGATGGGCCTCGTGCACGAGCTCATCGAAAAACAGCGCGCCGTGTTCACGCAGGGCCAGGTGGACCTTCTGCGCCTTGGGCGACAGGGTCGTGCTGTCGGTGGGTTCGGTCAGTCCGCTCCACAGCGCCACCTGGGCGCGCGGTAACAGCACCACCGGCGTGCTGCGCAGGGCAATGGCGCTGGCCTTAGTGCTCAAGCGCGTCCACACCAGCTTGCCGCTGCGGCACAGGTCGTCGAGCCAGGTTGATGAGTAATCCTTGATCCGTGCACTGAGCAGGTCACTGTCCCAGGCCGACGTGGCGGCGGCATACCCTTCGAACTGCCCGACAATCTGCGGCAACATCGCGCTGCCCTGGCCGCGCGTGCTGTCGGACAGGTGCTGCCAATCAAACAGGAAACGCATGAAATCCTGCAGCGCCACCGGCTCGATTTCCCGGCGCAGGCGTTTGACCGTGTAGCGATGAATGCGCGCGAGAAGATGCCGTTCGCACCATTGTTCCTCGAGTGCGCCGGGGCTGAAGCGACCGCGCAGCACGTAGCCTTCCTGCTCCAGGCGGGCCAGCGCCTGGGTGACGTCGGTCACCGGTAAGGCCAGCGGCGCAGCAATCTCGATCAGGTGCTGCGGGCCGAAGCCACCGAGGCGCGCGCGCAGCACCTCGACGAGTGCGTCATCAAAGGTCCAGGGCTCATCGAAGCCGGGGAGCAGTGGCAAATTGTGGGGATAGATCGCCTGCAAACACCCCAGGCGTTCCACCGCTACCCACAGGCCATTGGGCAATTGAAAGGCGCGGCCAGCCTTGGCCAAGGCGTTCAGCCACTCGGCCCATTGCGCCGTGACTTCGTGGCTGGCGATGCACGCCAGGCTCATCAGCGCCTCATGCATTTCATCCACGCCATGGGGCGCCGGCCAGGCCTCTTCGCACACGCCGGCGATGGCGTCCGCATCCAGTGCGCCGAGGTCGTCGGTGCTCTGCGGATCGCTCCAACGGCGGTTGAGCACGGCCTGGGTGCGGCGTTCTTCCAGCGGTGCATCGTCGAGAAAGGTGTAGGGGCGCGCGCTGAGGATTTCGGCGGCCATGGGCGAGGGCGCCGGCAGGTCGCGGCTGATCAAGCGCACTTCGCCGCGCTCCATGCGCCGCAGCAAGACAAGCCAGGCGTCGCTGTCCATGGCTTCGTGCAGGCAATCGTCGAGGGTTTGCTCCACCAGCGGGTGCTCGGGCACTTCGCGTTCGCCGGCGAGGTTTTCCAGGCAGGCGATCTGGTCGGGGAACACACTGGCGATCAGGTCTTCGCTCTTCATGCGCTGGATCTGCGGCGCCACTTTGCGCCCGGCGGTAAAGCGCGGCAGCGCCAGGGCCACGCCGGCGTTCCAGCGCCAGCGCACGCCGAACAGCGGCGCATCCAGCACCGCCTGGATCAGCAGGTGTTCAGCACTGTTGCTGTTGAGGTAACGCCATACCTCATCCAGCTCGAAACTGTGGCTGGTGGACAGCGACAGCACGATCGCATTTTCACTGGCCGCCGCTTGCAGCTCAAAGTTGAAGGTGCGGCAAAAACGCTTGCGCAAGGCCAGGCCCCAGGCCCGATTGACGCGGCTGCCGAACGGCGTGTGGATGATCAGTTGGGTACCGCCGGACTCGTCGAAAAACCGCTCCATGATCAACGTGTCCTGGGACGGCAACGCGCCGAGGGTCAGGCGCGCGCGGGCCAGGTAATCGAGGACCTGTTCGGCGCTGGCGCGGTTCAGGCCGAGGGTGCCGGTGAGCCAGTCTTGCGCGGGTTGCAGGTCGCCGGGGCTGGCGCTGAGCAGGCTGTCGAGTTGCCCCTGCAAACGCGCGACCGCAGCGGATAACTCATTGCTGCGCCCCGGCGCTTCGCCGAGCCAGAACGGAATGGTCGGCGGCTGGCCATGGGCGTCTTCGACCCGCACTTTGCCGGCTTCGACCCGCAAGATCCTGTAGGACGTATTACCGAGCTGGAAGATGTCGCCCGCGATACTTTCCACCGCGAAATCTTCGTTGACGCTGCCGATGTTCAGGCTTTGGGGTTCGAGCAACACGCTGTAGTCGGCGTTGTCGGGGATGGTGCCGCCGCTGGTCACGGCGGTCAGCTTGGCGCCACGCCGGCCGCGCAGGGTGCGGGTCAGGGCGTCGCGGTGCAGGTACGCGCTGCGGATACCCTGGCGCCCGTTGTAGCCCTCGGCGAGCATCTGCAGCAACGCCTGGTAGTGGCGTTCATCCAGGGTGGCGTAGGGCGCGGCGCGGTGGATCAGGTCGAGCAGGGCTTGTTCCGGCCACTCCTGGGCACTGACCTCGGCGATGATCTGCTGGGCCAGCACGTCCAGCGGCGCCACCGGGATCTGCAAGGTGTCCAACTCGCCCCGGCGTACACAATCGAGCAGGGCGGCGCATTCGATCAGGTCGTCGCGGGTCGTGGCGAACAGGCGCCCCTTGGGCGTGCCTCCGACCTGGTGCCCGGAGCGGCCGACCCGCTGCAGAAAGCCGTTGATGGAGCCCGGCGAAGCGATCTGGCACACCAGGTCGACATCGCCGATATCAATCCCCAGCTCCAGGGAGGCGGTGGCGATCAGCACTTGCAACTCGCCGGCCTTGAGCCGTTGCTCGGCGTCCAGGCGCATCTCCTTGGCGAGACTGCCGTGGTGGGCGGCGACGGCGGTCTTGCCCAGGCGCTCGCTCAAGTGCCGGGCCAGGCGTTCGGCCAGGCGCCGGGTGTTGACGAAGATCAGCGTGGTGCGGTGCTCACGGGCCAGTGCAGCGAGGCGGTCGTAGACCAGCTCCCAGACATCGTTGGCCATCACCGCCGACAGCGGCACCGGGGGCACTTCGATATCCAGGTCGCGAGCGCGGGCATGGCCGATGTCGACGATGTCGCAGGTCCGCTCGGTGCCCACCAGAAAGCGCGACACCGCTTCGATGGGTTTTTGCGTGGCCGACAAACCGATGCGGGTCAGCGGCTCGGCACACAAGCCTTGCAGGCGCTCCAGGCTCAAGGCCAGGTGGCTGCCGCGCTTGCCGGCGGCGATGGCGTGGATTTCATCGACGATCACCGTGCGCGTGCTGGCCAGCATCTGCCGGCCGGAGTCCGAGCCCAGCAACACGTAGAGCGATTCCGGCGTGGTCACCAGGATATGCGGTGGGCGCTTGCGCATCAGGGCGCGGTCTTTTTGCGGGGTATCGCCGGTACGCACGGCGGTGCGAATCACCAGCGGTGGCAGGCCCAGGCGCTGCAAATGCTCGGTGATCCCGGCCAGCGGGGTTTGCAGGTTGATCTGGATATCGTTGGACAGCGCCTTGAGCGGCGACACATACACCACCAGTGTCTCGTCCGGCAGTTGCCCGCCGTTGGCCAGGCCCTGGTGAACCAAGTCATCCAGCACCGCGAGGAACGCCGTCAGCGTCTTGCCGGAGCCGGTCGGCGCCGCGATCAGCGTCGAGCGGCGCTGGCGGATCAGCGGCCACGCCTGGGCCTGGGCGCTGGTCACCGAGGGGAAGGTGTGGCGGAACCAGGTGCTGACGGCGGGGTGGAAGCC
This sequence comes from Pseudomonas sp. SH10-3B, assembly GCF_019891415.1. NCBI lineage: Bacteria > Pseudomonadati > Pseudomonadota > Gammaproteobacteria > Pseudomonadales > Pseudomonadaceae > Pseudomonas > Pseudomonas sp. SH10-3B. The sequence continues at coordinate 55,601 of NZ_JAFLXD010000015.1, forward strand.
GTTCAACACCGAGTCGGTTGATTCAGGAAGGTTCATGCCTAAGTTATGCGGTCCACTCCAACAAGTTGCAACCCCGCACTTTATCCGTGACGGTTGCGCTACAAACCCGCAAAATGCAAGGATTCTGGAATAACCCTACGGCATGCCTCACCCGCCTGCCGACAATAACCATCGTTCCAAACAGACCGGGCCTGCTCAATCTATGCGAATGCGCCTTATGTTACTGGGCGGCGGGAATGCCCTCGGGCAGGCGCTGATTCGCCTCGGTGCAGAGGAAGACATTGGTTTCCTCGCACCCAAACCGCCCCAAGACGGCTGGGATGCCGCGAGCCTCACCCAATTGCTCGACGACACCCGTCCCGATGCGTTGATCAACCTCGCCTACTACTTCGACTGGTTCCAGGCCGAAGCCGTCAGCGAAACCCGCCTGGCCGCCCAGGAGTTCGCCATCGAACGCCTGGCCGAACTGTGCCAGCACCACAACATTACCTTGCTGCAACCGTCCAGCTACCGCGTGTTCGATGGCTCCCGCGCCACTGCCTACAGTGAAAAGGATGAGCCGGTGCCCCTGGGCCTGCGCGGCCAAGCGTTGTGGCGTATCGAACAGAGCGTGCGCGCCACTTGCCCGCAACACGTGTTGTTGCGTTTTGGCTGGCTGCTGGATGACAGCGTCGACGGCACCCTCGGGCGCTTTCTGGCGCGGGCCGAAAAACCGGATGAGTTACTGATGGCGGATGACCGGCGCGGTAACCCGACGCCGGTGGACGACGCCGCACGGGTGATCATCTCGGTACTCAAGCAACTCGATTGCGCGGCGCCGCTGTGGGGCACTTACCACTACGCCGGGCATGAGGCGACCACGCCGTTGGCGCTGGGCCAGGCGATCCTGACCGAGGCGCGCAGCTACCACTCGCTGGCCATCGAAGCCCCCACCGCCCAGGCCCACGCGGCACGGCCGGATGCGGCAGACGAACCGCAGCATGCGGTGCTGGCCTGCAAGAAAATCCTCCACACCTTCGGCATCAAGCCCCGGGCTTGGCGGGCAGGGTTACCGGCGTTGCTCGACCGGTTCTATCGCCACAGCTGATACAACACAAAACCAAATGTGGGAGGGGGCTTGCTCCCGATAGCGGTGTATCAGTCAATGAATCTGTTGACTGACACGCTGCTATCGGGAGCAAACCCCCTCCCACATGGGTTATGCAGTGTTGCTTAGAACTTGTAGCCGATACCCACCATGTAAACCATCGGGTCCACGTCCACATTGACCTTGGCACGGGTGCCAGGTGCCACGGCGTTGTTTTCCACGGTGGCCTTGGTGCTGATGTCGATGTAGCGGGCCTGGGCGTTGATCATCCACTTGTCGTTGATCATGTAGTCCGCGCCGATCTGCGCAGCCCAACCCCAGGAGTTCTCGGCCTTGAAGTTGCTGAAACCGGCTTCGGAGGCGCGGCTGCCGACGTGTTCGTCGTAGATCCAGGTGTAGTTGATACCGGCGCCTACGTACGGTTGGAACGGGGATTTGTTGTCCAGTGGGTAGTACACGACGCTCAGGGTCGGCGGCAGGTGTTTCAGCGTACCGAGCTTGCCGTTGGCGGCGCCGAGGGCGGTGCCCTTGATTTTTACGTCATGCTCGAACGGTGTGGCGGCCAGCAGTTCGATACCGACGTGGCTGGTCAGCATGTAGGCGAAGTTCAAGCCCAGTTGGGTGTCGCTGCTCATGGTCGCCTTGCCGCCCAGATTGGCGCCGGCCAGTGGGCCCTGGTCAACCTTGACGGTGCTGCTGTCTGCCTTCGGGTTCACGGTGATTGCACCGGCACGAATCAGAATGTCGCCCGCTTCGTGAGCGTGGGCAACCGGGGCGACGAGGGCGAGCGCGAAGAGGGACGCGCCGAGCAGGGACTTGTTCATGGGAGCTCCAGAGGACGTTTAAAAGTTGTACGTCCAATGGTAAAGATCGTTCCGTCCGGTCTTTTGACTCAGCTCAATGAAAGGGCGATCAGCGTTATTCCGGCAGTTCGTAGATATAAATCTTTTCGGCATCCATCTGGTAACCGGCGTCGGCCAGTTCACTGGTGGACGGTTTGACCTGCATCGCGCCCTCGATCCAGTACGGCTGGTAGAGCTCGTCGAGCTTCACCCCGACTTCACTTTTCACATGCACGATCTGGTTCGATGGCGGCGGCGGTACGTGGATGCACGCGCCGAAATACGGCACCAGCAAGAACTCGGTGGTGCGGCCTTCTTCGCTGACTTCCAGCGGCACGATATAGCCGGGCAGGCGGATGTGCTGGCCATCGAGGCTCTGCACCACCGGCGCATTGGGCAGATCCTGCTTGGCCGCTGGCGCCGCTTCGACGGACAAGGCATCGGCCATGTTCGACAGGTTGTGCAGCGGTTTCATGTTGGGGATTTCCGGCGGCGCGTCCGGCGGGATCATCTCCTGCCAGGACAGGTCCTTGGGCTGATCCTCCGCCCAGGCGGGCACCGCCACCAGCAGCAATAACGCAAACAGAACGCGACGCATCGAAGCCTTCCTCATAAACGTATGGACAGGCCATCGGCCAGGGATTGTCGGTAGGCGCGCCAGGCGGGCACGCTGCCCATCAACAGCGCTGCGGCGAGGATACCGGCGAGCAGGGTCCATTCATATTCGCTGGGCCACGACATCGGCAGGTCCAGGCCGTAATTGGCCTGCAGATACCCGCGCGAGGCGGCGATGCACACGTACAGCAAGCCCACGCCTGCGATCACGCCGGACAGGGCCAGGGCGAAGGCTTCGAAGATCAGCAGCGTCGCGATATGCCACGGCCGTGCGCCCACCGAACGCAGGATGGCCATTTCGCGGCGGCGTTCGTTGAGGCTGGTGAGAATCGCCGTGAGCATGCCGATCAAGCCGGTCAGCACCACGAACAGCGAGATCACGAACAGGGCTTTTTCGGCGGTACCCATCATGCTCCACAGCTCTTGCAGCGCCACGCCGGGCAGGATCGCCAGCATCGGCTCGCCGCGGAATTCGTTGATCTCCCGCTGCAGGGAGAAGGTGGAAATCTTGTTGTTCAGGCCGAGCATAAAGGCCGTGATGGCCTGGGGGGTGAGGTCCATGTTGCGCGCCTGGTCGGCACTGATGCGGCCTTTGCCCTGGGCCGGTACGCCGTTGTGCCAGTCGATATGGATCGCCTCCATACCGCCGAGGCTGATATGCAGCGTGCGGTCCACCGGCGTGCCGGTACGCTTGAGAATACCGACCACGGTGAACGGCTTGTCATCGTGCTTGACCAGGCTGACCACCGCCACACCGTGGGCCAGCACCAGCTTGTCGCCAAGCTTGTAGTGCAGGGCATCGGCGACTTCGGCGCCGAGCACCACTTCGAACGGGTCGGTGGCGAAGGCACGGCCGCTGGCCAGTTCCAGGTTCTGTTTGCGCCCGTACTGGTAGTGCTCGAAGTACGACTCGTTGGTGCCCATTACCCGGTAGCCGCGATGGGAGTCGCCGAGGGAAATCGGGATCGCCCATTTCACCTGGGGGCTGGCGGCGAAGTGCTCGTAGCTGTCCCAGCGAATGTTGTTGGTGGCGTTGCCGATGCGGAACACCGAGTACAGCAGCAGGTTGACCGAACCGGAGCGCGCGCCGACGATCAGGTCGGTGCCGCTGATGGTGCTGGCGAAACTGTTGCGCGCCTCAACGCGCACGCGTTCCACCGCCAGCAGCAGGCACACCGACAAGGCGATGGCGAAGGCGGTGAGGATCGCGGTAAAGCGGCGGTTAGCCAGGCTGGCCATGGCTAGACGAAACAGATACATCTCAAACCTCTGCGGGCGTGGCGGCGCGATTGAGTTCGGCCAGCGACAGGTTGCGGTCGAACAGCGGCGCCAGGCTCTGGTCATGGCTGACAAACAAAAGGCTGGCGCCGGCTTCGCGGCATTCGGCGAACAGCAGTTGAATGAAGGCTTCGCGGGCGTCGTAGTCCAAGGCGGAAGTGGGCTCGTCGGCGATCACCAGCTCCGGTTGGCCGATCAGTGCACGGGCGGCGGCCACCCGTTGCTGTTGGCCGATGGACAACGAGTCGGCACGGCGCTCCAGCAGGTCTTTGTCCTTCAAACCCAGGTGCGCCAGCAAGGTCGCGGCGGCCTGGTCGACGCTGCCGTGGCGTTGGATCGCCCGTTGCGCGCGCAGCTTGGAAAAGTGGCAGGGCAACTCGACGTTCTCGCGCACCGACAGGAACGGCAGCAGGTTGAACTGCTGGAATATATAGCCGGTGTGGTCAACGCGAAAGCGGTCCCGCGCACCGGCCGAGAGTTCGGTCAGCTCCTGGCCGAGCAGGCGGATGCTGCCGCGGCTGGGCTTCTGTACGCCGCCGAGCAGGCCGAGCAAGGTGGTTTTGCCACTGCCGCTCGGCCCCTTGAGAAACAGGGTTTCCCCCGCTTCCAGGCGGAACGCGGGGATGTCCAGTAACTGTGGGTGACCGGGCCAGTTGAAGCCCAGGTCAGACAGTTCGATCAATGCGTGGGTCATGGGGACTCAGAACTTCAGGGTGGCTGCTGTGGCCGTCGCTTCAACGCCTTGCTGGCCGCTCGGGCCGATCAGTTGTACCTGAATTTTCTGGGTGGCGGGGAAGGTCTTGAACACCTGGGTCAGGTCCAGGTTGCTCAGCGCGGTCGGCGTGGCACAGGTGAATTGGTAGTGGGCGTGGATTTCACTGTGATCGTGATGATGCTCGTGGGCGCCGTCTTTGGCGTCGTGGTCATCATCGTCATCGTGGTCGGCTTCCGGTTTGTCGCCGAACAGCGGGCTGTTGAGCTCCTGGCTGCTGATCACGCAACCGGCGGCCTTGGGCAGGCTGAACAGGGTCAGTGGGTTCTCCAGCTGTTTGCGTGCGGCGGCGACCTTGGCTTTGTCGGCAGCGGTGGTGGCGATGTGTTCGAAGCCCACCAGGTTCATCGCCGGGCTATCCAGTTCAAGCTCCAGGGCCTGGCCGTCGAGTACCGCGTTAAGGCGGCCGACGCCATGTTCGTGGGCGCCGAGGCTGCCGTGTTCGTGATCGTGGTCATGCTCGTCGGCGGCGTGAGCAATGGCGAGTGGCAGCAGGGCAAACGGCAAAGCAAGCAACAGACGGCGCATGGGAAAGCTCCAGGAGATGAAAGTTTTGTTATGTGATCTTATAACAATAGTGCCGAGAGTTTGACCGCCCGCTTGGCGTTGCGCAAGCCGCATGGGAGCATGCTCGTCAGAAAAATGCAGGAGTAAGGACGATGTTGCGAATTCGTGGAACCATCGGCGACCTGCCGGTGGACTTGACCCTGGAGCTGGACGACGGCGATTGGGCGCGACTCGGCGCGCAGTTGCAGGCAACGCCCACGGCAAGCGCGCCCGCCGCGCCCGTAGCGCCGGTCAAGCACAATGATGATCTATGGCAGAGCGCCCAGGACCTGTTGCGCAACGCCGGGCAACTCAGCGGCCTGGAACTGCTTGATCGACTGGAAGGTTTGGCGGGGGATGCCGCGGCGGGCAAGCGCCTGTTGGTGCGCCTGCGCCACAGCGCCAAGGTGAAAGTGGCCAGCGGCGGGGATACGCCGCTGTACAGCTGGATCGGCGATTAGTACAGCGCGGCGAACAACTTGCGGCGGTACACGGTCACCAGCGGGTGATCATTGCCCAGCAGTTCGAACACCTGCAGCAAGGTCTTGTGCGGCAGGCCTTCGCTGTAGCTGCGGTTGCGGATAAACAGCTTGAGCAAGCCTTCCAGCGCCGCGTCGTATTGCTGGCGCGCCAGTTGCTGGATGGCCAGTTGATAGGCGGCTTCGTCGTCCTGCGGGTTTTGTGCCAGGCGGCTTTTCAGCTCGGCGGCGTCTGGCAGGTCGGCGGCTTGGCGCAGGAAGGTGATCTGCGCCTTGGCCCCGGCGAGGGCGGCTTTGTGGGTGTCGCTCTTCACCGCATCGAGCACGGTTTGGGCTTCACCCAACTCACCGCGCTCGGCCAGGCAACGCGCGTACAGAATCAACGCGGCGGCGTTGGTGTTGTCTTCACCCAGCAGCGCCACCAGCACGGTCTCGGCTTCGCTGATGCGGCCGTCAGCGAATAGCGTCTGCGCCTGTTCCAGAGGGTCGGCCGCAGCCGGTGGCGGCATCTTCACATGCGGTTCCAGCATCGCCCGCACCGCCGACTCCGGCTGCGCCCCGGCAAATCCATCCACCGGCTGGCCATCCTTGAACAGCACCACCGTCGGTAGGCTTTGAATGCCAAAGCGCGCGACGATGTCCTGTTCGGCCTCGCAATCGACCTTGGCGAGCAGCAACTCGCCCTGATAACTCTCGGCAATCTGCGCCAGCATCGGCATCAACGCCTTGCACGGCGCGCACCACTCGGCCCAAAAATCCACGAGCACGGGTTTTTCGAAGGAATTCTGGATCACGGCCTGGTCGAAGTTGGCGCTGGTGACGTCGAAGATGTACGGCGTGGGCTCACTCATGGGGCGTCTCGAATAAAGCGGGAATGGGGCAACTATAAGGGCTGGCGAAGGCTACCGGAAGCCGCATGGTGCTCAGGTGCTGGACGCATGCCAAAAAGGGTCTTTATACCAATCGAGAGGGAAGCCCATCGCTTTCAGGCTAACTTCGGGAAATTCGCAAGTCAGTTGATGCAGGCGTTGGTCCCAGTGGCTGTTGGGGCTCAATTGATGCATAAAGTGATTGAGGATGCAGAGCGCTGCAAAAATGCGGGTGTGCGGCCCTGGCTGAAAGAGATGTCCCGGCCATAAGAAGTTGGCGCTCTTCGGAAGTTCGGGACGAATGCCTAGCTCCCGGTTCCACAGTCGCGAATGATGGGCACACATGTTGCGAATGGTAGTCAGGGTGTGCAGCCAAGACTGCATCAGGGGCGCCGCAAGTCCCAGGCGCTTGGCAATGGCTTTTTTGTCCGCGTCTTTCGCCAAGCCTTTATATAAATGGGATAAATCACCCAGCGTCAGTTCTTCCAACATGGCCCAGCCTGGCATAAGAGGTGGATGGGCGTATGTAACGGTGTAGTGGCGGGCGTAGCTTTCTTTTGCCCTTTGGCGTTTAAGCAGGCTTTTTCTCATGTCGTCGGCGCGCGATCTATCGATGCGCTCGCATTCCCGCTGGAAGTCACGCATGGCTGTGGATTGCTTGGTGGACAGCGTCGTAAGCAGCCGCTGATGATCGAACGCTTCGTGGAACATCAATGGGTTGATATACCAGTGACTGCCATGGGCGGGCCCCATGTGGTTGCTGATGACGGAGCGCGATGCGATTTCGACTCTCTCGATGGCATCCATGGTGAGTAAACGAAGCCGTCGATCAAAGTCGTAAAGACGAGTTAGCTGACGAAACTGACTGCCGTCACGAAAGCGATGGTTGACATCCTCCGGCTGCTGGAACGGCCGCATATAGGGGCTGAGTCGAAAGAAGCTGACCGATTGTAAAAAAGACTCGGCGCGAACCTCGTCCTGAACATTCAACCCACGGTGCTTGAGCAGCTGCAGCTGAGCTGAAACGTCAATTGCGGGCTTGCTGAATGTCTTCATGCCTAAAAAACACCGGGCATAAAAAACCCGCACAATTTGTGCTTGGTTACTGACGCAACCAGAGGCATGGCGGGTGTATTGCCGCAGAGATTAGGTAGCTGCGTGCCTTTTTGCAAGGCCTTTATGGGGCGGCCACTGAGCGGAATTGTCTGGAAAAACATGCGGGTGGATTGCCCTGGATTCATGCGGAGGGAGGGCATTTTCCACAGCCACTCTTTTTCTGTCTCAGCCAACTTATTGCCAGAAATTTGTAACGCGCGGGCTTACCGCCGCGAATGGTACAGGCTCACCTTGCGAAACTCCCAAGGCTCGGCCAAGTCCGGCAACGTCAGTGCATCGAGTATCTCCAGCCGCCGATAAGCCGGGTGCTGGAAGTCCCGCACGCGCGAGTCCGCCACCAGCGCTTCGCGGCCTCGGCTGAGGAAGTGGTCGAGCAACGGCAGGTTGGCGCGGTCGTAGAGCACGTCGGCGACCAGGATCAGGTCGAAGCGGTCGGCTTCGGCGAAAAAGTCTGCCGAGTAGCGCAACTCCACTCCATTGAGTTCGGCATTCGCCCGGCAGGACGCTAACGCCAGCGGGTCGAGGTCGCAGGCAACCACTTCCAACGCACCCGCTTTAACCGCCGCAATTCCGGCCACACCGGAGCCGGCGCCGAAATCCAGTACGCGCTTGCCTTTCACCCATTGCGGGTTCGCCGCCAGATATCGCGCCAGCGCCAAACCACTGGCCCAGCAAAAACTCCAGTAGGGCGGTTCATGCAGGATGCGTCGGGTTTCCTCGGGGCTGAAGGCGCGGTCCATGTTGTCCGCATCCAGCAGCCACAATGAAAGCTCGGTGTCCGGCAGCGGGCAGGGCACGAGTTGGGCGTCGCCGATCAGCGCGCTCAGGGCGCGCTGCAAGTCCAACGGTGGCGTCATGGTGCCTTGACGAGTTCCAGGGGGCCGGTGGTCTGGGTGATCGCCTGGGTGATGCGTACCGCAGGCAGGTGCAGGATCAATTGGCCGGACTGGCTGGCGCGGCCACGCAATTCAACCCGCGCGCCGGCCGGGAACGCCTCGGGGTTGAAGCGCAGGCGGAAAGCCAGGGGCTTGCCGTTGCCGGTCAGCACACTGCTGGCGAGCAATTGTTGCGGGCGCGAACGGTCATCGATCACCAGCAGGGCCATCTCGACTTCGGCGCCGGCCGGCACATTGGTCAGGCTGCCATTGATTTCACGCTGGTAGGCCGGCAGGGGACCGAGGTCTTCAATACCTGGGACTTTTTTCTCCTGCGCGGGCGCAGGTTGGGGCGTGGACGGCTTGGGGGCTTCGCTGCTGCAGGCGACCAGGACACTGAACAGGGTGAGCAAAACAAGTGGTCGTAACTGCATGTACGGCTCCAGAAAGGACAAAATCCGTGGCTTGAAATATAAGAAACATATAGGCCTGCCTATATACCGTAAAGGCTATGGCTTGTCTTGCCACGGGGATGCGCTACCATGGCCCTCCCTTTTTTTGTTGCCTGCCACCATGCACTGTCCCTTCTGCGGTGCCAACGACACCAAGGTCATTGACTCGCGTCTGGTCGCCGAGGGCGATCAAGTGCGTCGCCGGCGCGAATGCCTGGCCTCTGGCTGCGGTGAACGTTTCACCACCTTCGAAACCGCCGAACTGGTATTGCCACGTCTGATCAAGTCCGACGGCAGCCGCCAGCCTTTCGACGAAGAAAAACTGCGCGCCGGTATGCAGCGTGCCCTGGAAAAGCGCCCGGTGAGTGTCGAGCGGCTGGAGGCGGCGCTGGCGCATATCAAGCACAAGCTGCGCGCGACCGGCGAGCGCGAGGTCAAGAGCCTGGTGGTGGGAGAGTTGGTGATGGGCGAGCTGCAAAAGCTCGACGAAGTCGCCTATATCCGTTTCGCCTCGGTGTATCGACGCTTCCAGGACCTCAATGAGTTCCGTGAAGAGATCGACCGCCTGGCCCGTGAGCCGGTCAAAGAATGAACCCACTTTCTGCTGAACAGGCTGTGCTGGACGCCCATTACATGGCCCGCGCCCTCGAACTGGCGCGCAACGGCCTGTACACCACTCACCCCAACCCGCGTGTGGGCTGCGTGATTGTCCGCGATGGGCTGATTGTCGGCGAAGGCTGGCATGTGCGCACGGGCGAGCCCCATGCGGAAGTGCATGCCTTGCGGGCTGCCGGTGACAAGGCCCGCGGCGCCACGGCGTACGTAACCCTTGAGCCCTGCAGCCACTACGGCCATACCCCGCCATGCGCCGATGCACTGGTCAGTGCCGGGCTGGCGCGGGTGGTTGCGGCGATGCAGGACCCTAACCCGGAAGTCGCCGGACGCGGTATGCAGCGCTTGGCCCAGGCCGGGATCGAAATACGCAGCGGCGTGCTCGAAGGCGAAGCGCGGGCCCTGAACAAGGGCTTCCTCAAGCGTATGGAGCATGGCCTGCCGTTTGTGCGGGTCAAGCTGGCGATGAGCCTGGACGGTCGCACCGCCATGGCCAGCGGCGAAAGCCAATGGATCACCGGCCCTGCCGCGCGTGCCGCCGTACAACGCCTGCGCGCCGAGGCCAGCGTGGTGCTGACCGGCGCCGACACCGTATTGGCCGACGGTGCGCGCCTGACCGTACGCGCCGCCGAACTCGGCCTGGATGAAGCCACCACGGCCCTGGCTATGTCGCGTCCGCCGTTGCGTGTGCTGATCGATGGCCGTTTGCGCGTGCCGCTCAACGCACCCTTCTTCAAGGCCGGCCCGGCGCTAGTCATCACCTGCGTCACCGCCGAAAACCAGTTCCCCCGTGGCCCTGAATGCCTGGTGGTACCGGGTGTGGACGGCCAGGTCGATCTGCGCTCGGCGCTGGTGGCCCTGGCCGCCCGTGGCGTCAACGAAGTCTTGGTGGAAGCCGGCCCAAGCCTGGCGGGCGCATTTGCCCAGCAAGGCCTGGTGGACGAATACGTGATTTTCGTCGCCGGCAAGTTCCTCGGCTCCGCTGCCCGGCCTTTACTCGACTGGCCGCTTGAGAAACTTAGCGAAGCCCCCCAACTCAAGATCACTGAAATGCGCGCTGTTGGCGACGACTGGCGAGTCACTGCCATCCCTGTGCCAGTAGCGAGCGTATAATTCTGACCGGGCGCTCAAGTGCCCGCCCCGTTTTCCAGGAGAAGGCCATGTTCACCGGCATTATCGAATCCATCGGCAGCATCCGCGCCATGACCCCCAAGGGGGGCGATGTGCGCCTGCTGGTTGAAACCGGCAAGCTCGACCTCGGCGACGTCAAGCTGGGCGACAGTATTGCCGTCAGCGGCGTGTGCCTGACCGTCATCGAACTGCCGGGCAACGGCTTTGCCGCCGACGTCAGCCGGGAAACCCTGGACTGCACCGCGATGAACGACCTCAAGGCCGGCAGCCCGGTCAACCTGGAAAAAGCCCTGACGCCGACCACCCGCCTGGGTGGCCATTTGGTCAGCGGCCACGTCGACGGTGTCGGCGAAGTGGTGGCTCGCAGCGAAAATGCCCGCGCTGTGGAATTCCGCATCCGTGCGCCCAAGGAGCTGGCCAAGTACATCGCCCACAAAGGCTCGATCACCGTCGATGGCACCAGCCTGACCGTGAACGCCGTGAACGGCGCCGAATTTGAACTGACCATCATTCCCCACACCCTGAGCGAAACCATCATGGCGTCGTACCAGCCTGGTCGCCGGGTGAATCTGGAAGTCGACTTGCTTGCCCGTTACCTGGAGCGCCTGCTTATGGGCGATAAGGCCGCAGAGCCTGCAACCGGGAACATCACTGAGAGTTTTTTGGCCGCTAACGGCTACCTGAAATCCTGACCAAGGGGGTGCCCTGTGGCGCTCAATAGCATCGAAGAACTGGTTGAAGACATCCGCCAAGGCAAGATGGTCATCCTGATGGATGACGAAGACCGCGAAAACGAAGGCGACATCATCATGGCCGCCGAGGCCTGCAAGCCTGAGCACATCAACTTCATGGCCAAGCACGCCCGTGGGCTGATCTGCATGCCCATGAGCCGAGAGCGCTGCGAGTTGCTCAAGCTGCCGTTGATGGCGCCGCGTAATGGTTCGGGATTCGGCACCAAGTTCACCGTATCGATTGAAGCGACCACCGGCGTCACCACCGGCATTTCCGCCGCTGACCGTGCCCGCACCGTGCAAGCCGCTGCCGCCAAAGACGCCAAGGCCGAAGACATTGTCAGCCCAGGCCACATCTTCCCGTTGATGGCTCAACCGGGCGGCACCCTCGCTCGCGCCGGCCACACCGAAGCCGCCTGCGACCTGGCGCGCATGGCCGGTTTCGAGCCCAGCGGTGTGATCTGCGAAGTGATGAACGACGACGGCACCATGGCCCGTCGCGCCGAACTCGAAGCCTTTGCTGCCGAACACAACATCAAGGTCGGCACCATTGCCGACCTGATTCACTACCGGATGATCCACGAACGTACCGTTCAGCGGATTGCCGAGCAGCCGCTGGACAGCGAACTGGGCCAATTCAATTTGGTGACCTACCGTGATTCGGTGGAAGGCGACGTGCACATGGCCCTCACCCTGGGCACCATCTGCGCCGACGAACCGACCCTCGTGCGTGTACACAACATGGACCCGCTGCGCGACCTGCTGATGGTCAAGCAACCGGGCCGCTGGAGCCTGCGCGCCGCGATGGCTGCGGTGTCCGAGGCAGGCAGCGGTGTGGTGCTGCTGCTGGGTAACCCGGTGGATGGCGACGTGCTACTCGCGCATATTCGCGAAACCGCCGAGCAGACCCAGGTGAAAACGCCGACCACCTACAGCATCGTCGGTGCCGGTTCGCAGATCCTGCGTGACCTCGGTGTGCGCAAAATGCGCCTGATGAGCGCACCGATGAAATTTAATGCGATATCCGGATTCGATCTGGAAGTTGTAGAATACGTGCCCTCCGAATAAAGGCCGGCGCTTTTTGCCCCCTTGTTCGCGGTTAAATCATCACTGAGGGACGCACTTTTCGCGTCCCGGCTCTTTAAGAGATTTGTCGAATGACCCTGAAGACCATCGAAGGTACCTTCATCGCCCCCAAAGGCCGCTACGCCCTGGTGGTTGGCCGCTTCAACAGCTTCGTGGTTGAAAGCCTGGTAAGCGGTGCCGTGGATGCCCTGGTTCGCCACGGTGTGAGCGAGAGCGACATCACTATCATCCGCGCCCCTGGCGCCTTCGAAATTCCACTGGTTGCGCAAAAAGTTGCTCAGCAGGGTGAATACGCGGCGATCATCGCCCTGGGCGCGGTCATTCGTGGCGGTACTCCGCACTTCGAATACGTGGCCGGCGAATGCACCAAGGGCCTGGCCCAGGTGTCCATGGAGTTCGGCGTGCCAGTCGCTTTCGGCGTACTGACCGTGGATTCCATCGAACAAGCCATCGAGCGTTCCGGCACCAAGGCCGGTAACAAAGGCGCTGAAGCTGCCCTGTCCGCGCTGGAAATGGTCAGCCTGCTGTCGCAGTTGGAGGCCAAGTGATTTCCGACGAGAGCGATCGTTTCAACCCACGCGATGAGCGTCCAGCGGACGCCGGCAAACCTTCGAAAAGCGAAAAGCGCCGTGCTGCCCGTCAGCTCGCCACCCAGGCGCTGTACCAGCGTCATATGGCCGGCACTTCGCTGAACGAAATCGAAGCGCAGTTTCGCGTCGATAACGACTTCACGTTTGCCGACCAGAGCTACTTCCACGACATCCTGCACGGTGTGCCGGCCAACCTGCACGAGATCGATGCCGCATTGTCGCCGTGCCTGGACCTGACCCTCGAAGAGCTGGACCCGGTTGAACTGGCCGTACTGCGCCTGTCCACCTGGGAGCTGCTCAAGCGCGTCGACGTGCCGTACCGCGTGGTGATCAACGAAGGCATCGAACTGGCGAAAGTCTACGGTTCGACCGACGGTCACAAGTTCGTCAACGGCGTGCTCGACAAGCTGGCTCCGCGCCTGCGTGAAGCCGAAGTGAAGGCGTACAAGCGCTAACCTGCGCTTGAGTCCTGAATGGGCGAGTTTGAGCTGATCCACAATTACTTCGCCGCCGCGCCGTGTGCGCAGGGCGGCGAGGGTATTGCCCTGGGGATCGGCGACGACTGCGCCTTGCTGGCGCTCCCCGCCGGGGAGCAGTTGGCAATTTCCACCGATACCTTGGTGGCCGGCGTGCACTTTGCCGACCCCTGTGACCCGTTCCTGCTCGGCCAGCGCTCGCTGGCCGTGGCGGTGAGCGACCTGGCTGCCATGGGCGCCCACCCCCTCGCGTTTACCCTTGCCCTGACCACGCCGACCGTCGATGCCGATTGGCTGCAACGCTATGCCCAGGGTTTGAACGCCATGGCGCAAAACTGCGGCGTGGGCCTGGTGGGTGGCGACACCACGCGTGGCCCGCTGAGCCTGACCCTGACCGTGTTTGGTCGTGTACCGACCGGTCAAGCGTTGAAGCGCAGCGGCGCACAGCCGGGCGACCTACTGTGCGTGGGGGGCGAGTTGGGCAATGCCGCCGGTGCCTTGCCGCTGGTATTGGGGCAGCGCAGCGCCGACGCAGCGATTGCCGACCCGCTGCTGGCCCATTACTGGTCGCCGCAACCGCAGTTGGCGTTGGGGCTGGCGCTGCGGGGCAAGGCGACGTCTGCGATGGATATCTCCGACGGGCTTCTGGCCGATTGCGGGCATATCGCCAAGGCCTCGGCTGTCAGTCTGTTGATCGAGCGCCAGGCGCTGCCGTTGTCCCAGGCCTTGCTGGCGTTTGTCGGGGATGACGCGGCGCGGGTGGCCGCCCTGAGCGGTGGTGACGACTACGTACTGGCGTTCACCCTACCGCCCCTGGAGCTTGCGCCATTGTTGGCCGGCGGCTGGCCGATCCACGTGATCGGCCGGGTCGAAGCGGGGCAGGGTGTCACGTTGCTCGACGCCAACGGGCAGGACATCACCCCGACCATGCGTGGCTATCAGCACTTTCGCGAGACGCCCTGAATAGGCTGCCGCGCTACCCTGTAGGAGCGAGCTTGCTCGCGAAAAGCGCCAGGACACCGCGTTCACCCAGAATACCTGCGTCATCGCTGACGATTTTCGCGAGCAAGCTCGCTCCTACATAGAATCAACACGAAGGCCAATCAAACCGATTGATCTTTAACAGCGATAATTCAGCTTAAGCGTCTGTAGGAACGTGCTGTTACAATGGCCCCCTTTGTAAAAACTGAAATCAGGAGCACACGGTGCCCGTCGTTTTCGTCGCTGCTTCCAAGCTGCCTACCCCTTTTGCCACGTTCACCATGAATGGCTTTCTCGAAGAAGCCACCGGGCGCGAACACGTTGTGCTCAGCCTCGGCGAGATCGCCGATGGCGCACCGGTTCTCGGTCGCGTGCACTCCGAGTGCCTGACCGGCGATGCGCTGTTCAGCCAGCGCTGTGACTGCGGCTCGCAACTGGAAGCGGCGATGCGCGCCATCGCCCGTGAAGGCCGTGGCGTGCTGCTGTATTTGCGTCAGGAAGGCCGTGGCATTGGCCTGCTGAACAAGATCCGCGCCTACGAGCTGCAAGACGGCGGCGCCGATACCGTCGAGGCCAATGAGCGACTGGGCTTCGCCGCCGACCAGCGTGACTACGCGATCTGCCTGCCGATGCTGGAGCACCTGGGCGTGAAATCCCTGCGCCTGATGACCAACAATCCGCGCAAGGTCAAAGCCTTGACCGAGATGGGCATCACCGTGGCCGAGCGCGTGCCGCTGCACACCGGGCACAACCCGCACAACAAACTCTACCTGGCGACCAAGGCCAGCAAGCTCGACCACATGATGGGCAATGAGCATCAAGGCGAGGTCGACCGCGCGTGACCCGTGGCCAGGTGAAACGACGACTGTCCTTCAACTGGTGGCAGTACCTGGCCCTGGCGCTGTTCCCGCTGTTCGTGATCAACCTGGTGTTTGGCCAGGCCGAGCCTTTGCTGCCGGTGCTGGCCATGCCGTTCTTTATCGCCGGCGTGGCCTCGATGTTCCTCAGCCTGCGCTACTTCAACGGTTATAAACACGCCCTGATCGCCACTTCCAAAGCCCTTGATACCGCTGAAGAGCCGGCCGCCTGGATCACCCTGGCGGCCCGTCGGCGCACGGCCTTGATGGTGGCGGCGGTGCCGGCGTGGGTGGGCGCATTGGCGGTATTCGTCGGCCTGGAGGCGGTGCCGCTTTTCCTGTTGGCGCTGTCGACGATGGTGCTGTTTTACCTCTACCGCATCCCGCGTCAGTTGGGATGATGCGCCGCTGGCTGGCGATGCTGTTGCTGGCATTCAGTGCCCAGGCCCTGGCGGTCGAGCGTGTCGTCAGTCTGGCGCCTTCACTTTCTGAAATCGTGGCTGAACTGGGTGCTGCCGACCTGTTGGTGGGCGTGCTCGATGGCGGCGACCGGCCGACGGCGCTGGCAAACGTGCCGTCGGTGGGGCGTTACGGCCAGCTCGACATGGAGCGCCTGCTGAGCCTCAGGCCCGACCTGATCCTGCTCTGGCCCGGCAGCGTCGGCCCGGCCCAGCGCGAGCAGCTGCAGCGCCTGAATATCCCGGTGTATGTCGCCGAACCCCATAGCCTTGAACAACTCACCACTCAGGTCCAGGCCATCGCCGAGCAACTGGGCCGCGCCGACGCCGGCCGGCAATTGGCGGCGCAACTGCGCCAGCGCCTGGCGCAGTTGCGTCAGCGTTATCAACGTGCCGAACCGTTGCGGGTGTTCTACCAGGTGTGGAATCAGCCGCTGTACACCGTGGGCGGCGGCCAGATCATCAGCGACGCGCTGAGCGTGTGCGGTGCGCGCAACGTGTTTGACGACCTGAAGCTACCCGCGCCGCAGGTCAGCATCGAGTCGGTATTGCAACGTAATCCTGAGATGATTCTGGTGGGCGATCAGGTGCAGAGGGAAGCCTGGAAGGCCTGGCCAACCATGGCGGAGCGAGTGCGGCTGGTTCCGGACAAAGGCCTGGAACGGCCCAGCGGGCAGATGCTGGAAGCGCTGGCGCGGCTGTGTCAGGTGATTGCTCCGAGCCGCTGAGACCAGTCCAGGCGACAATCAGATTTCAGGTGTCCAGGTCACGCCAAACATCCACACCCGGCCTTCTTCACGGTAATCGTGATTGTTGACGAATGCCGGATCGTCGTAGCTGTAGCGCGCCCGCGCATAGGACTTGTCCAGCAGGTTATCGACCTTCAGCGACAACGCCACTTCCCGCGCCACCGCCCATCTGCCACGCAACCCTAGTAACCCATAGCCGCCCAGGCGCTGCGTGTTGTCTTCATCGTCATAGCTGCGGCTGATCGCCTGCCAACTGGCGCCCACGCCCACCTGATCGAATTGCCGGTCCAGGTCCAGGCTCAATGTGCGCCGCGCCCGGCGGGCCAGGGTGTGGCCACTGTCGCGGTCGCGCGGGTCGATGAGTGACAGCCCGAGGTTGCCTTGCCAGCCGAACAGGTCCTGCTTGAGTGCCGCCTCAAAACCGTTGATGCGTGCCGACGCCACATTCTGTGGCTTGCCGGTTTGGTCGAGAATGATCGCATCGCTCAAATCGGTGCGGTACAGCGAGGCCTCCAGGCGCGTGCTGTCACTCAACTGGCTGCGCCACTGCAGTTCGTAGCTCTTTGATGTTTCGGGCTGCAGGTTGGGGTTGCTGTACTTCGTGTCCGGATAATAGAGGTCGTTGAAGGTCGGCGCGCGGAAGCCTTCGCTGTAGCTCAGCAGCACGTCATTGTCGGGGTTGACCGGCAAGGTCAGGGTGCCGCTCCAGCTGTTCTGCCCGCCGAACTGCTGGTTCTGGTCGTGACGCAGGCCCAGTTCGGTGGAAAACCACTCGCTGTGAAAGCGATGCTGCACAAAGGCGGCGCGGTTCCAGCGGCTGTTTTCGGTAAACGTGGTGGAGCCGTGGAAGCGGTCTTCGTACCAGTCGCCGCCGAGGATCAGGCTGTTCTGGTCGTCCAGGGCCAGGTCGTTTTGCCAGTTGATCGAGTCGCGGTAGGTGTTGAACACGCTGAAATCATTGCTGAGGGTGTCGCGCTTGGTGTCGCGGTTCTCGCTGTGGCCCAGTTCCAGGCGCGATTGCCAGCGCTCATTGAGCCTGGCGTCGATATAGCCGCTGGCACTGCTCACGGCGTAGTCGGTGTAGGGTTTCTGCCCGACGGTTTGCCCGGTGGCGGTGTCGTAGCGGCCGAAGCTGTTGTCGTACTCCGACTTGCCGCGGTTATCCAAGAGATTGAAGCCCACCTCCAGTTCATCACTGAAGGAGTGGCTGAGGTTCAGGCTCACGGACTGGTTGCGATAAGCATCATGGTCACCGTCGCTGGGGAACGACTGGTGGGTGGAGTTGATGCCGGCAGTGTCATCCAGGCTCGCCCCCAGGTTGAAGCGTGTCTGTTCGTCACCACCCGAAAGGCCGAGGCTGCGCTGCCAGGTGTTATGGCTGCCGAACCCCAGCTTCACGCGCGGTTGCACGCCCTGCTCGGCATTGCGCCGGGTGAATACCTGGATCACCCCACCGATCGCGTCGCTGCCGTAGATTACCGAGCGCGAGCCGCGCAGCACTTCCACCCGCTCAATCTGATCGACATTGAGGTATTGCAGGCCGCTATCGCCGGACGTGGTGTTGGCGATGCGCTGGCCGTCGACCAGCACCAGGCTTTGGGCCGACTTGGTGCCCCGCAGGTAGATGCCCGGCAAACTGCCACGGCCACCGGAGGGTGCGACTTGTACACCGGGCACACGGCTGAGCAGGTCGGTGAGGCTGGTGGGTTGCAGGCGGTCGATGTCGTCGCGGGTGAACACGGTGTTGGCGGCGCTGCTGTCGTTGCGTGCCTGGACCTGACGGTTGGCGCTGATGACGACGTCGGGGAGTTTCAGGGCGTTGTCGCGGGTGTCGGCGAGCAATTCAGGGGAGGGCAGAAGCAGCAGGGCAAGGTACAGGTGTTTCATGGGCTGTCCATAGCGTTGAAGATGGCACCAATCAAATGTGGGAGGGTGCGAGTCGAATCGTCGCACCGCCCCTCCCACATTGGGTCCCGGTTTCTACTGGGCCAGCAGCGCTAGGCGCTCGCGCACCGAAGCCTCGATCCCAGCTTCATCCAGCCCGCACTCGGCCAGCATCTGCGCCGGTTTGGCGTGTTCGACATACGCATCCGGCAAGCCCAGGTGCAGCACCGACTTGAGGATATTTTCCCGCGCCAGGAACTCACTGACTGCCGCACCGGCACCGCCCATGATGGCGTTTTCTTCGACGGTCACCAGCAGCTCATGGCTAGCGGCGATTTCGCGGACCAGGGCTTCATCCAGCGGCTTGACGAAGCGCATGTCGACCACGGTGGCGTCGATCTTCTCGGCCACCTTGAGCGCTTCGGCCAATTGCACGCCAAACACCAGGAATGCAGCCTTGCTGCCCTGGCGACGCACAATGCCCTTGCCGATTTCAATCGGTTCCAGGTCTTTCTCGATCAGCGCATTCGGGCCATTGCCCCGTGGGTAACGCACGGCGGCCGGGCCGTTATACAGGTGGCCGGTGCTGAGCATCTTGCGCAGTTCGTTTTCGTCGCTCGGCGTCATCACCAGCATGCCGGGGATGCAACGCAAGTAGGACAAGTCGAAGCTGCCCGCGTGAGTCGGGCCGTCTTCACCGACTAAACCGGCGCGGTCGATGGCAAACAGCACGTCGAGGTTCTGCACCGCGACGTCATGCACCAACTGATCGTAACCGCGCTGCAGGAACGTTGAGTAGATCGCCACCACCGGCTTGGCGCCTTCGCAGGCCATACCGGCCGCGAACGTGACAGCGTGCTGCTCGGCAATGGCCACGTCGAAATAGCGCAGCGGGAAACGCTCGCTGAACGCCACCAGGTCGGAGCCTTCCTTCATCGCCGGGGTAATGCCCACCAGGCGCGGGTCGGCGGTGGCCATGTCACACAGCCATTCGCCGAACACGCCGGAGTACTTCGGCCCGCTGGCTTTTTTCGGCGCAGCGGCGGGGGCGTCCACCGGTTCCAGCTTGGTGATCGCGTGGTAGCCGATCGGGTCGACTTCCGCCGGCGCGAAGCCTTTGCCTTTCTTGGTGACGATATGCAGGAACTGCGGGCCCTTGAGGTCGCGCATGTTGCGCAGCGTGGCAATCAGGGTCGGCAGGTCATGGCCGTCGATGGGGCCGATGTAGTTCCAGCCCAGTTCTTCGAACAGCGTGCCGGGGACCAGCATGCCCTTGGCATACTCTTCGGTACGCCGGGCAATTTCCCACGCGCCAGGCAGGCGGGAGAGCACTTTCTTGCTGCCTTCGCGCATGCTGGCATAGGTGCGGCTGGAGAGAATCTTGGCCAGGTAATTGGACAGTCCACCGACATTGCGCGAGATCGACATGTCGTTGTCGTTCAGGATCACCAACATGTTGGCGTTCACTTCCGGCGCATGGTTCAGCGCTTCGAAGGCCATGCCGGCGGTCAGCGCGCCATCACCGATCACGGCAATCGCCTTGCGGTCGCTGCCTTGCAGGCGGGCGGCAATCGCCATGCCCAGCGCTGCGCTGATCGAGGTGCTGGAGTGGCCGACGCCAAAGGTGTCGTACTCGCTTTCCGAGCGGCGCGGGAAGGCGGCAACACCGTCTTTCTGGCGCAGAGTCGCCATGCGCTCGCGGCGGCCCGTGAGGATCTTGTGCGGATACGCCTGATGGCCCACGTCCCACACCAGCCGGTCATCCGGGGTGTCGAACACGTAGTGCAGCGCGATGGTCAGCTCGATGACGCCCAGGCCGGCACCGAAATGCCCACCGGTCTGGCCGACCGTGTAGAGCAATTCCAGGCGCAACTCATCGGCCAGGGTTTCCAGCTCGGCTTCACCCAGACGACGCAGGCCGTCCGGCGTGGCAGCACGGTCGAGCAGGGGCGTGGACGGGCGCTTGCGGGGAATCTCTTGAAACGTCGTGGGCATCAGGCGAATCGTTATAGGTATAGAAGAGGCGGCAGTTTACCTCAAGCATCGCAAACTGCCCACGCAGAGCGCCGAACTTGGCTGATATGCGGCTGCAATGGCCGCCGTAATCAGTGGCGGCGTTCGACGATATACCGCGCCAGGTCACGCAGCGGCTCGGCCGCCGCGTCGAAAGGTCGCAGGGCATCCAGCGCTTGATCGCGTAGTTCGATGGCGTAGGCCTTGGCGGCTTCCAGTCCGAGCAGTGCAGGATAAGTCGGTTTGTCCCGTGCGATATCGGCACCTTGGCGTTTGCCCAGGGTCGCGGTATCGCTTTCCACGTCGAGAATATCGTCCTGCACCTGGAACGCCAGGCCCACGGCCCGGGAATAGGTCTGCAGCGCCGTGAGTTGCGCGGTTTCGGCACGCCCGCTGGCCAGGGCGCCCAGGTGGACGGCGGCTTCGATCAGCGCGCCGGTCTTGTGGCGATGCATGTGTTCAAGGGCCTTTTGATCCAGCTTGAGGCTGACCGAACCCATGTCGATCGCCTGTCCGCCGACCATGCCCGCAGGGCCGGCAGCCAGGGCCAGGGCCGTGACCATGCGCAGGCGGATCTCGGCGTTGACGCTGCTCAAACGTGGGTCCAGCAACGCGCTGAACGCCAGGCTCTGCAAGCCATCACCGGCCAGGATCGCATAGGCTTCATCAAAGGCTTTATGGGTGGTGGGCTGGCCGCGGCGCAGATCGTCATCGTCCATCGCCGGTAAATCGTCGTGTACCAGGGAATACGCGTGAATCAACTCGACCGCACAGGCTGCACCGTTGGCCTGCTCGGCCGGCGCGCCCAGCGCTTCACAGGCCGCATAGGCCAGCAATGGGCGCACACGCTTGCCGCCATTCATCACGCTGTAGCGCATGGCTTCATAGAGGCGCTTCATTTCCGGGCTTGGCGCAACAAACAAGGGCTCCAGCGCCGCATTCACCCGGGCTTGGCTACTGGCCTGATACGCGTCGATCATTCCGGCTGTTCCGCATCGAAAGGTTCTTCGGCCAACTCCCCGTCACGCTCCAGCAACACCTGGACCTTCTGCTCCGCCTGCGCCAACGCGCTCTGGCAGTCACGGGTCAGGCCGATGCCTTGCTCAAACGCCGTCAGCGAGTCCTCCAGCGACAACTCGCCGTTCTCCAGACGCTCGACCAATGTTTGCAGGTCGGCGAGGGATTGTTCGAAATCGAGTGCAACTTTTTTGCGGGCCATGGCGGCTATTCCGGTAGACGGTAAACCGGCGCGACACTAGCAGACATGGGGATTCTGGGCAAATGAGCGGGCAAATGAGTGGGGTGTCACTCGCCCCCTGTATTGACCTGATAACGCGTGCTGCGGCCGCCTACGGGGAGACGGAATCTGCGCCATGGCCTGCTGCACGCTGCGTAACAGGGTTTTAAGGAACCACTCGAGTTGGACGCTCGGTTGAATAACGAAAGCCTGCTTTTCAGGGCAGGCTTATCGCGAATCTCGGCTGGCTTACTTCTGGTGAGCCGTCAGCGCCGCATATCCATTCATCAAGTTGCGATAGTTGGGAATGCGCTGGGACAACAGATTGCCCAGGCCTTCGATATCGTTGCGCCAGTCGCGGTGCAGCTCACACGCCACCGAGAACCAGTTCATCAACTGCGCACCGGCCTGGGTCATCCGGCTCCACGCGGCCTGCTGCACCGTGGTGTTGAACGTGCCGGAGGCATCGGTCACCACAAACACCTCAAACCCTTCCGCCAGCGCCGACAAGGTCGGGAACGCTACGCACACATCCGTGACTACACCGGCAATGATGATCTGCTTGCGGCCGGTGGCCTTGATCGCCTTGACGAAGTCTTCGTTGTCCCAGGCATTGATCTGGCCTGGGCGGGCGATGTACGGCGCGTCCGGGAACATCTCTTTCAACTCAGGTACCAGCGGGCCGTTGGGGCCTTGTTCGAAGCTGGTGGTGAGGATGGTCGGCAGGTTGAAGAACTTCGCCAGGTCAGCCAGGGCCAGCACGTTGTTCTTGAACTCGTTGGGCGAGAAGTCCTGGACCAGGGAAATCAGACCGGTCTGGTGGTCGACCAGCAGAACTACGGCGTCGTCTTTGTTCAAGCGGTTGTAGGTTGGAGTGCTCATGGTTGAATCCTTTTTTGTTTAGGTTGGTTGGGCGTTGCGTTCAACATGGGCACAGATTAATGGGTGGGTGCTGGGGGATAAATCGGCTGGAAAGGGTAATACCGTCAACTCAAATGAGACAATTCATGAATTGTCAGTAGGACTGATCTTTTTAGCGCTCGGGAAAGTAAGTCAAAAAATCTCACGCGTGAGCTATTGAGTGTGGCAAAAAATGCCTGTAGATTTTCTCACGCGTGAGTTTTTCACAGCGAGGTCAGTACCATGAAAAGCAGCTCTCCATCGAGCCCGTCCGCCGGGACCGATATCGATTCAACAAGCATTCAGGGAGAGCGCTCGAAGCCGTCCGCCAAAAAGCCATCGAGCTTTTACATGAAGCAGATGCGTGCAGGCCTGGCGGCCGCCGGCTATGTGAAACACGAGACTTGGGTGCTTCCCGAAAACCGAAGCTTGCTCAAGCAGATGGAGAAACAGCTTCGCCAGCCGATTCTGGCTGGCTCATTCATGTCGGAGAATTTCATGAGCGCAGGTACCAACTGGAATATCGAAAGCCTCTTCACCGCTCTTCAGGCCCTGGACGACGTGGTGTCCAAGGACATTACGCTTTCTCTCGTGCAAGGCTCCGAGTCCAGCATCAAGCTGGAAATGAACGACTTCGGCGGCTTGCCGATTTACATCGCGGTGGTGGGTGAGCAGATCATCGTTGACACCGTTCTGGTCGATGTCGAGTCCATCAACGATGTCGCAAAATTCAATGACGCGGTGTTGCGCAGCCGGGAAATGTTCCCGCTGTCCTCCATCGGTATCGAGTCCATGCCTAACGGGCAAGTGGTCTACAACATGTTCGGTGCGTTGAGCTCCGACTCCAGTCTGACCAATATCGTCACCGAGGTGAAAACCCTGGTCGACAACGTGCAGCGCGCCAGCGAAGCCTTCGAACGTTTCTTCAATTAAGTATTCGGGAGTATCCAATGACTCAGTCCATCTGGAGCAAATTGTTCACCGCGCTGCGTGGCGGTGCCAACGAAGTCGGCGAATCGATCGTCGACCAGCAGGCCCTGCGCATCCTCGATCAGGAAATTCGCGATGCCGACACCGCGCTGGCCAACGCCAAGCGTGAGTTGGTCAGCATTATGGCCAAGCACAAATTGGCGACTGATCGCGTCAACGAGTACGACGCCAAGATCAAGGACCTGGAGTCCAAGGCAGTGGCTGCCCTGCAGGCCAATCGTGAAGACCTCGCCCTGGAAGTGGCCGAAGCCATTTCGAGCCTGACCAACGAGCGGGATGTCGAGCATAAACAAGCCACCGAGTTCGGTGGCTATGCGGAAGGCATGCGCAAGGACATCACCAAGGCTGAAAGCCGGATCAAAAGCCTGCGCCAGCAAGTGGATATGGCCAAGGCGCGCGACAGCGTACAGAAGGCCCAGGTCAGCGCCTCCATCGCCAGCGGTGGTGCCAACGGCAAGCTGGAAACTGCCGTCGGTACGCTCAACCGTTTGCAGGCCAAGCAGCAGCAACGCGCCGCTGAGCTGCAAGCCCAGGATGAGTTGGCAGATGCATCGACCGGGACCGACCTGGAGCGCAAGCTGCGCGACGCCGGCATCACGCCGAACGAAGGCAGCGCCAATGCGATTCTGGAGCGTCTGAAGCAAAAGTCGGCGGAGTAAGCAACGTCGCCGCAGGAAGGGCAGTGTCTGCCCTTCTTTTTTTACGTCGAGGTCAGGATGGACGCCCTGAAGGGTTTCAAGACAATCGCAGGCCTGGCCCTCTTCATGGTCGCGCTGCAACTGCTTAATGTGGCGACCGGTTACAGCCTCATGGCGTTCGGCCTGATCCCGAGAACGCTGCAGGGGCTGCCCGGCATCCTCACCTCGCCGTTTTTGCATGGGTCGTTCGCTCACCTGAGCGCGAACCTGGTTGCCTTTTTGATCCTGGGCACCCTGGTGATTATCGAAGGGCTCAATCGGTTCGTTACCGTCAGCGCGATCATTATCCTGCTGGGCGGTTCGTTGGTCTGGCTGTTCGGGTTTGCGGGCATACACGTGGGGGCCAGCGGTTGGGTATTCGGACTATGGGCCTATTTGTTGTCTCGCGCCTGGTTTCACAGGAGCTGGAGCAACCTGATTACGGCCGCTGTCGTGGCGGTGCTGTATGGCGGCCTGATCCTTGGCTTCCTGCCTCGTCAGGGTGTTTCCTTCGAGGGGCATCTGTTTGGTGCATTCGCCGGATTTATTGCAGCCAAGGTACTTCTCTCCAAGCCACGCAGCAGGTTTAATGCCGGCTGAACGCACTTGAGCATCCAGACGTCGATGCGGTGGCGTCATCGGGAATCAAGTACCCAGGGAGTCAGGGACGGAATGTCGATTTTTCTTTTGCTGCGCATGTACGCCTCCTCCCTCTTTCACCGTTTCGGCTGGGCAGGCCTGGTCGTTGCCTTGGGTGTACACCTGAGCACGGCTTATCTGGGCCTGGTGTATCTGGGCGAGCAACACCTCACCGCTCCCGCCACGTTTGTTTACTTCTATCTCACCACCACGCTGACCGTCGGCTATGGCGATCTTGCGCCACAGACCTCGGCGGGGCGCGTGTTTGTGGCAACCTGGGTCATGCTCGGGGGCATTGCGCTGCTGACGGCAGCCATCGGCAAAACCACCAGCACTGTCATCGATGCATGGAGAAAAGGCATGAAGGGCAAAGGCGATTTCACCGGCAAGGTTGGCCATACCGTGCTCATTGGCTGGGAGGGCGCGTCCAGTGAACGGGTCATCGAGTTGTTGCTTCAAGACGAAACCTCGAACGACAACCTGATCGTCATCTGCGATTGCACCCTCGACGAAAACCCGATGCCGGGCAAAGCGGCGTTCATCCGTGGTGAAAGCCTGTCCTCCACAGCGTTATTGCTGCGTGCCGGTGTGCCCGGCGCCGAGCGTGTGCTGGTGCGAACCCCGTCTGATGATCTGACGCTGGCCACCGTGCTGGCGGTGAATCAATTGAGTCCGGTCGGGCATGTGGTCGCCCACTTCAATGAAAGTGAAATTGCCGCACTGGCCAGTTCCTACGCCCCCAGTCTGGAATGCACGTCAAGCATGGCCATCGAGATGTTGGTGCGCGCCTCTCAGGATCCGGGCTCGTCGGTGGTCATTAATGAGCTGCTGTGCGTGGGGGAGGGTGCCACCCAATACCTGATGAAATTGCCCGAGGTCTTTGAGGCCACGTTCGGCGATCTGTACACCCAAATGAAAGAACGCCACAACGCCACCCTCATCGGCTATCGCGCCAAAGGTGCCCAGCAACCCTCGATCAACCCGCCCAGCGCCACGCGCGTTGAAGGTGGCGAACTCTTCTACATCGCCTCCACCCGCCTCAAGGAAATCTCCAATGGGATGGTTTAAACAGTTGATGGGGCTTGAGGCCCCGCAAGCGAATACGCACTCGAAAGGCGCCGCCGCCGAACCCCTGCCGACCACCGGGCCGCTGGGCCTGGCTCCGGGCAAAGGCGTGATATTCGACACGACCCTGAAGTTGTTGCTCGACGGGAAGACTACGGTGGTTATCCCCGGCTCCCAGGAAATCTGGAGCAACGGCACCGTTGACCTCGGGCAGTCGACCTGGCTGTCGCGCTACTACATGAACGACGAAGACTACTGGTTGCAGGTGCACACCACGGGCGACATCGCCGGGCAGGTCGAGTCAGTGATCCTGTTCAACTACCTCAGTTACGTCCCCGTCAGCAGCGAAGCCGAGCTGCGCCGGCTGGCGGGGCCGCAGAGTCAGATCGGTTTGCCGACCTACACCCACAATGGCGTCGAGTACACGCGCGTGTGGGGCAGCGAGGATGGCCAGACGGAATTGGTGGCCATGAGCGAGCACGTGATAAACCCCGAGGACTCCTACAGCGTCGAGCACCGTTCGATGCTATATGCCCGTGACACAGGCCTGACCGATCGACGCGAGTTTCTGCTGTTCTCTGTCGAAGAAGACGCTGAAGGCACCGTCAGCCTGAGCACGTCGCTGGGCATTTCGCTGTACACAACCGACTTGAATGCGCTCTAAAAAAGGAAGAAGTCCATGCTAGAAGCTCTCTCCATCTCCCTAAACAAAGCTGCGGTGTTCGGGTTTGTCACCTACATCCTGGGGGCCGCAGTGGTGTTTGCGCTGTTCCAGTTCATCTACACCCGCGTCACCCCGCACAAAGAGTTCGAACTGATCCGTGCCGGCAACGTTTCCGCAGCAGTCGCCCTGGGCGGCGCCATCATTGGTTTCGCCATTCCGGCCAGCAACGTGATTGCCTACTCGATCAGCATCCTCGACTTCGTCGTCTGGGCGGTGATCGCAGCCGTCGTCCAACTGTTGGCGTTTCTGCTGACCAGCCTCGTGCTCAAAGGCACTTCCGAGCGCATCAAGAGAGGCGAGCTCGCAGCGGGCATCTACGTGGCCGCCGTGGCCATCAGCGTCGGCATGTTGAATGCCGCCTGCATGACGCCTACCCAGAACTGATTGCGCACGGAGCTCCCGATGAAACGAAGCAAGTACGTCCAGCTTTCGCTGGCAGCGTCGGTCGCCATGGCGATATCCGGCTGTGGGCCGACGGAAAAAACCTACGATTTGCAGAAAAAGTACAACTTCCAGTCGGTTCAGCAATGTGCCGATGAAAAACTTCCGGTGGACGTCTGCTCGGACGCCTACATGACCGCCATGGCCGAGCATCGCCGCATCGCCCCGGTATACGCGAGCCAGGCCGATTGCGATGCCGATTTTGTCGCCGGCTGGTGCCAGTTGGACTCCAATGGCCAGTTCATTCCCAAGCTGGGCGGTTTTGAACTGACCGCTGAAGGCCAGGTGACACAATCCCAGGTCGACGCTGCCAACGCTCAGGCGGGTAACTCTCAGGCAAGCAGCGGCGGCTCCGGCTTCTCCACCAGCAGCCTGCTGACCGGGCTGCTGATCGGCAACATGCTGAGCAACAATCGCAACAGCTACCGCTCTGAGCCGGTGTACCGCTATCGCGATGATCGCGGTGAGTACGGCAACTCGACGCTCAATCAGCGTGTCTCCAATGGCGCGACGTTTGGCCGCTCGAATCAAGCCCGGTACGGCAGCAGCAATTACACCAACACGCTGCGCACCTCCAGCAAGTCGAGCTCCGTAGCGTCGGCCACCTCCCGTGGCGGCTTCGGCAGCAAGGCCAGCGCACGCAGCGGCTGGGGCGGCGGGTCAAGCAGTTAAGGAAACCGGGTCATGAAGAAAATCCATTGCGCAGAGCGTGATGACTGGAAACAGACGGCTGAAAACCTTGGCTTTCTGTTCCATACCATCGACGACGAACCCTACTGGGACGAGAGCGCGTATTACCAGTTCACGCTCAAGCAAATTGAGCACGACCTCGAAGACCCGACCACCGAGATCCACGACATGTGCATGGACCTCGTCTCCCGCGTGGTCCAGAGCGAAGAACTGCTCGAACGCCTGAGCATTCCCGCGCCCTTCTTCGACATGATCCGAACCTCCTGGCTCGAAGGCCACCCGCACCTGTACGGGCGCATGGACTTCTCCTACAACGGCACCGGGCCCGCCAAACTGCTGGAACTCAACTACGACACCCCCACCAGCCTCTACGAGGCGGCTGCGTTCCAATGGGGCTGGCTGGAGCAATGCATCGAACGCGGCCTGCTGCCCAAGCATGCCGACCAGTTCAACAGCATCGACACCAAGCTGCACCAGGCTTTCGCTCAACTGCAGGTCAACCAGCCTTTCTACTTCGCCTCGATGAAAGACTCGGTCGAAGACAAAGGCACCACCGACTACCTGCGCCTCGTCGCGGAAAAAGTCGGCATCGAATCGCGCCACATCGACATCGAAGACATCGGCCTGACCAGCGAAGGCCGCTTCGTCGACCTCCAGGATCGCTGGATTCCCCACCTGTTCAAACTGCACGCCTGGGAGTTCATCTTCCACGAGCCCTTCGGCGCCGCGATTGCCGAGAGCGACACCCAGTTTTTCGAGCCTGCGTGGAAATCCATCATTTCCAACAAAGGCATCCTGCCGCTGCTGTGGGAATTCAACAAAGGCCACCCGAATTTGCTCGCGGCCCACCTGGATACCGACCTGGGCAAAGCCGTGCCAAAGGGCTGGGTGCGCAAGCCGTTTTTCTCGCGGGAAGGGGCGAACATCGAGCTGCAAACGGCTGATGGGCTGATTGTGAAAGAGGACGGGCCCTACACGGATGCGCCGTTTATCCTTCAGGAGTTCGCACCGCTGCCGCGGTTTGGGGACAGCTATACGTTGATTGGGTCCTGGGTGATTGGGGACCAGGCGGCGGGGATTGGGGTGCGGGAGGATAATAGTTTGATTACCAAGGATTCGAGCCGGTTTTTGCCGCATTTGATATTGGATTGAGGCTGGAGCTTAAAGGGTCAGCAGGGCTGATCTCTCTGTGCGCATTGAATCGATGGTGCGCCTCGGGTGGCTGTATTGCCTTTATTGTAGAAATGACGCAATTGGTGGCGGATTGTGCTCTTGGGGCATACAGCATAGATAATGCCGCTGAGAGACAGACGAGGCGATAGCCTGCCCGTTTTGGCTATTCAATGATCCAACAGCTGTTGGATCATTTTGGTTTGTGGTTCTTGTGGGCATTAAAAAGCCGGCTTGTGGCCGGCTTCTCTGTGACTGCCTCAGCTTGTTTTTGACAAACCTCAGCAGCCTTCAAATCGCTCAGCCCACATTGCGTCGGGCTGAATAGTAGGGGCATCCGCGGGAACTCCTCCGCATCGCCGAGCAGGGTGGATAGCGCAACGCAACCCCCTGCCAAATGTGCGGCGCATGATACCCACATTCGCCTCAGTTGCCCACCTCCGGTTCCGATTTAGAGCCTTCCCAGCTCAAAAGATGCTCATCCAGCGGCACGGGTGGGCGGCGGTTGTTGAGGGTGGACCACCAGAACACCCACCCCACGATCTGGAAGTTCTGCTCAAACCGTTGTTCGTGCGTCAGGTATTCATCCGGGTGTTCGCCGGCGTTGTGGCTGCGCATGCGCAAACCACCCCCTGGGCGGTTGTAGAGGTATTTGATGCGTAGCATTCCATCGTGTTCGACGGCGTAGATTTCGCCGTCGATGATTTGGGTGCGGCCTTTGTCGATGGCGAGGGTGGCGCCTTGTTGAATGATGTCGATCATGCTGTTGTCGACCATGTAGGCGCCCAGTGCACGGTCGGGGTTTACGTTGAGGGTTTCGAGGGTGTGCAGGGAGACGCGGATGCGTTCGGTTGAGGTGAAGGTGGGGTGGAGGGGGATCTCCACGTCGATTTTTTCCGGGGAGCAGGCGGGGCCTGAGAGGTATTTGCCGCTTCCTTCGCGGGTGGTGGGCAGTCCTTTTCTGGTTTCCGGGCCTTCGAGCAGGAAGTTGGCCGGTGGGTGTTTGGGGCCTTCGCCGGTGCGCAGCCAACGGTTGGAGACGCATAGCAGTTCTGCGATCTCGTTGAGTCGGCCCATGGGCACGCCGCGTTTGAACCAGTTGTTCACGTGTTGGGGCGTGACACCACGGTTCTTGGCGAAGTCGGAGGCGGAAAGATGAACTTCCCGTAATAGTGCTTTTAAACGATCACCTGATGTATTCATAAACGCAGAGTTTACTGGCCAAGAAATCTAATCAAATAAACCATGCGTTGAATTGCGCGTGTAGGTTTTGGCTTAGTTGTGGCCTGATCTTTCAGTTGTTCTGCTTAGTTCAACGTTGCGTGTTAATCGGTGAACTTTATGTTTAATTTTTCCCACAAAAAAAGCCCCGAATAATCGGGGCTTTTTCAATTGCCGAGGCAATGAATAGCAGGTATCAGCCTTTGTAGGCCGCAACCGACTTCAGGATCTCGGCGCGGGCGGCGTCTGCGTTGCCCCAGCCTTCGATCTTCACCCATTTGCCTTTTTCGAGGTCTTTGTAGTTCTCGAAGAAGTGCTTGATCTGTTCCAGCAGCAGTGCCGGCAGGTCGGTGTATTCCTTCACGTCCACGTACAGCTGGGACAACTTGTCGTGAGGCACAGCGATAACTTTGGCATCGCCGCCGCCGTCGTCGGTCATGTGCAGGATGCCGACCGGACGGGCGCGAATAACCGAGCCTGGGGCAACCGGGTAAGGGGTTACGACCAGCACGTCGAGGGGGTCACCGTCGTCGGCCAGGGTGTTAGGGATAAAACCGTAGTTGGCCGGGTAGAACATCGGGGTGGCCATGAAACGGTCAACGAACAGGCAGTCGCTGTCTTTGTCGATTTCGTATTTGATCGGCGCGTGGTTGGCCGGAATCTCGATGGCGACGTAGATGTCGTTCGGCAGGTCTTTGCCAGCCGGAATCTTGCTGTAGCTCATTGGGCGTTGCCCCCGTAGTTGGCCATATGACATGACCGGATTGGCCTAAAAGTGGCGGCGATTATAGGCATATTCTGACGGCGATGCCATGCGCCAGACGTCGTACAGTCATTCGCCTTGTGGCTGATAGCGCGGGTCGTGCGCTTGCAGTTGGGTCAGGCGGGCCAGGGGATCCTGGCGATAAAAGCGGCTGAGTTGGGCGTACACCTGAGGATAACTATTGACCAGTAAATCCGGGGCGCTGAAAAAATATTCGCTGGTGACAGCAAAGAACTCCGCCGGATTTTCCGCCGCGTAGGGGTCTATCTCCGTCTCGGCATCGGGATTGGCGTCCAGTTGGCGATTGAGGTCGTCATAAGCACCCTGCATCACACTGGCCCACTCTTGCACACGCATGTCGTGGTGCAGCGGCGGCAGACCGTTCGCGTCGCCGTTGAGCATGTCGAGCTTATGCGCCAGTTCGTGGATCACCAGGTTGTAGCCTTCCCACTGACCGCTGGCCAGTACGCCGGGCCAGGCGAGGATCACCGGGCCTTGCTGCCAGGCCTCGCCGCTGTGTTCGCCGTCCCACTCGTGTTCGATGCCGCTGCTGTCGCGGTGGCGCTGAGGGCTGAGGAAGTCGTCGGGGTACAGCACGATTTCATGGAAACCCTGGTACCAGTCGAGGTCGCCGAGGTTCATCAGCGGCAATTGCGCCTGGGCGGCGAGCAGCAGGCGTTGTTCCTGGTGCAGGTCGACGCCGGGGAGGGCGGTGAGGTGTTTTTCGGCGAGGAACACCACGCTGGCTTCGCGCAGCCACTGGTCCTGCTCGGCGCTGATGCCGTCGAGGAAGGTCAGGTGGTGGCGCACCCGCTGCCAGGTGTCATCGGCAATCGGGTGCTTGGCCAGCAGGCGCCGGCGACGCCAGGCGCTGAGGGACCACATGCCGGGTTACTGCGGCTTGGCTTCTGAAGACGTGCGACCAAAGCGGCTGCGGAACACGCCAATGATCATCGGCACCAGCGACAGCAGGATGATGAACACCACCAGCAGCGAGAGGTTTTTCTTGATAAATGGCACGTTGCCGAAGAAGTAGCCGAGGGTCACCAGGCCGCCGACCCAGAGGATAGTCCCCAGCACGCTGAAGCCAAAGAAACGTGGGTATGGCATTTTCGCGATGCCGGCGACGAACGGTGCAAAGGTACGCAGGATCGGCAGGAAGCGCGCCAGGGTCACGGTTTTGCCGCCGTGCTTGTCATAGAAATCGTGGGTTTTTTGCAGGTAGTCGCGGCGGAAGATTTTCGAGTTCGGGTTGCTGAACAGGCGTTCTCCCGCCGTTCGCCCGATCACGTAATTGGTACTGTCGCCGAGAATCGCCGCCAGCATCAGCAGGCCGCCCAACAATACCGGGTCCATGCCGCCGCCCGCAGCGACGGCGCCGGCGATAAACAGCAGCGAATCACCCGGCAGGAACGGCATGACCACCAGGCCGGTTTCACAAAAGATGACCAGGAACAGAATGGCGTATATCCACGGACCATAGTTGGTTACCAGCATGTCGAGGTACACGTCGAGATGCAGGATAAGGTCGAGCGGGTTGAAATCCATGGATGGCACCTGTGTGAACGGCCCGACTCGGCAGGCCTGTGCGGAAGCTCGGGTAATAAGGCTACACGTTTATGTAGTGTTTCTTACAACCCTGAAAGGTCCGCATTATACGGATTGAGAGGTGAAAAGCGTGTTGGTTTTGTAGCGGGGGATGTCGCAGTACACGGTGCGCTGGGCGCCTCATAACCCACTGTGGGAGGGGCTTGCTACCGATGAGGCCGTGTCAGTTATAAATAGTCTGACTGAACAGCCGCTATCGGGGGCATGCCCCTCCCACAGGGAGTCTACGTGTAAGGGAATCAGTCTTCGCTGATCGGCAAGGTGTAGTTCTTGAACTCGGTGTCTTCACGAAACCCGATTGACTCGTACGTCTTCTGCGCCACTTGGTTATCACTGCTGGTCGATACCCGCAGCCGCACCGCGTGAGTCTCCTTGGCCATCTTCTTCGCCGTGCGCATCAAGTTATCCGCCACCAGTTGCCGGCGCGCGTCTTCGGCCACATAGATGTCGTTGAGGATCCACACACGTTTAAGCGACAGCGAGGAAAAGCTCGGGTAAAGCTGGCAAAACCCGAGCAGGCGTTTGTCGTCGTCATCGGCCAGGGCCAGGTAGATCACCGACTCCTTGCGGCGCAGGCGCTTTTCCAGGAACGCCCGTGACGAATCCGGAAAGGGCAGCGCGCCATAAAACTCGCGGTATTTGACGAACAACGGAGTCAACAGGTCCAGGTGTTCCAGGGTCGCTTGAGTAATCCGCATGCCAGGCCTCAACTTCCAAATGGGGTATGACCACACGAGCGGCCGTGACTTGATGCTGCCTAAAGACGCTAAAAAGCGCAATCGTGCCGGGATCAGTCGGTGGGTGGGCTAAGCAGGAAATTGCCCTTCATCAGGTCCGGGTCGTCGGATTCGATCGTCTGAAGCTGGGCCTCGTCCTTCAGGTTGACCCCCGACAGCTGCCGGCGACACGCCTCTCGCATCAAGTACAGCAAGCGATGGGCCGCCATGCCATAGCTCAAGCCTTCCAAGCGCACATTGGAGATGCAGTTGCGATAGGCATCGGTGAGGCCGACCTTGGGGTTATAGGTGAAATACAGGCCCAGGCTGTCCGGCGAACTGAGCCCCGGCCGCTCACCGATAAGGATCACCACCATCTTGGCGCCGAGCAGTTGCCCGATTTCGTCGGCCACTGCCACGCGGCCCTGTTCCACCAGGATCACCGGCGACAAGGACCACCCTTCGGCGTGGGTCTGTTCTTCCATGCGCGTAAGAAACGGCAACGTATGTTTATGCACCGCCAGCGCCGACAAACCATCCGCCACCACGACCGCCAGGTCCATGCCGCCAGGATGCGCAGCCGCGTAATCCCGCAGGCTTTGGGCCGACTCGTCACTCAAGCGCCGCCCCAAATCCGGACGTTGCAGATAGCTATGCCGGTCGGTTGCCGCGCTGTGCAGCAACAGGCTATCGCGCCCACGCTCGGCCAACTGACTGCTCAGGCCGGCATGGTCGAAGGGCAGGTGCACCGCGTCCCGCGCCTGGGCGTGGGCAAATTGAAAATCCAGCTGTGCGTTGGTGGGAATGCTGGTACCGGTGCGGCCCAGCGCAATCCGCGCCGGGGTCAGGCGGCGCAGTTCCAGCCACGGGTTTTCAGGCAGGTCGAGTTGCACAGGCGGCTCCTTCATCCCAATTGCGCCAAAGCGTGGCGAAACGCCGGTGGCAGGCTGTTGCCAAAATGCACCTTGCCGTCGGCCTGCGTAAAGATGCCCATTTTTGCCAGCCACTGTTCAAACTCCGGCGCCGGTTTTAAACCCAATGTTTGGCGGGCGTATAAGGCGTCGTGGAACGAGGTGGTCTGGTAGTTGAGCATGATGTCGTCGGAGCCGGGGATACCCATGATGAAGTTGATCCCGGCGACACCCAGCAGGGTCAGCAGGGTGTCCATGTCGTCCTGGTCGGCTTCGGCGTGGTTGGTGTAGCAGATGTCGCACCCCATGGGCACGCCCAGCAGCTTGCCGCAAAAGTGGTCTTCAAGGCCCGCGCGGATGATCTGCTTGCCGTTGTACAGGTACTCGGGGCCGATAAAACCGACCACGGTATTCACCAGGAACGGCTTGAAATGCCGAGCCACCGCATAGGCGCGGGTTTCGCAGGTTTGCTGGTCGACGCCAAAATGCGCGTTGGCCGACAAGGCGCTGCCTTGGCCGGTTTCGAAATACATCAGGTTCTGCCCCAAGGTGCCCCGCTTCAGGCTCAAGCCCGCCTCGTAACCTTCCTGCAGCACGCTCAGGCTGATGCCGAAACTGGCGTTGGCCGCTTCGGTGCCGGCAATCGACTGGAACACCAGGTCCAGCGGCACGCCGCGGTTGATGGCTTCGATGGAGGTGGTGACGTGGGTCAGCACGCAGGCCTGGGTGGGGATTTCGTAGCGCTGGATGATTGCGTCGAGCATCTCCAGCATGGCGCAGATCGAGGCGATGCTGTCGGTGGCCGGGTTGATGCCGATCATGGCGTCGCCGTTGCCGTAGAGCAGGCCGTCGAGAATGCTCGCAGCGATGCCCGCCGGCTCGTCGGTCGGGTGGTTGGGTTGCAGGCGGGTCGACAGGCGCCCGCGCAGGCCCATGGTGCCGCGAAACTGAGTGACCACACGGATCTTTTGCGCCACCAGCACTAGGTCTTGCACGCGCATGATCTTGGACACGGCCGCGGCCATTTCCGGTGTCAGCCCCGGCGCCAATGCGCGTAAGGATTGTTCATCGGCAGCGTCGCTGAGCAGCCAGTCGCGCAGGCCGCCGACGGTCAGGTGGCTGACCACGGCGAAAGCCTGCTTGTCGTGGGTGTCGATGATCAGCCGGGTGACTTCATCGCTTTCATAGGGGATCAGCGCTTCTTCGAGGAAGTGTTTCAGCGGGATATTTGCCAGCGCCA
This sequence comes from Pseudomonas sp. SH10-3B, assembly GCF_019891415.1. Classification (NCBI taxonomy): domain Bacteria; kingdom Pseudomonadati; phylum Pseudomonadota; class Gammaproteobacteria; order Pseudomonadales; family Pseudomonadaceae; genus Pseudomonas; species Pseudomonas sp. SH10-3B. The sequence goes on from NZ_JAFLXD010000015.1 coordinate 91,092, forward strand.
TTTGCGCCGCCACCCGCTCACCGTCGTTCTGCGCAGCGACGCCGGCGAGAAAGTCCCCGGAACGTGCGGGACTGGCCTTGGCCATTACGTCCTTGAGGCTGTCGAAGCGGTAGGTCTGTGCACCGACCGCGTGGGAAAAGCTTGCCATACAGTGTCTCCTTGACGACGCGGGCAGGAGAGGAACCCGCGTCGAGGTTTACGGCAGTTAGTGCAAGGCGGCCTCTGCGGCCTGGATCGCGGCGAATTCTTCTTCGGGCGTGCCTGCTACCAAGTGATGCCGGCTGTAGAAAGCAAAGTAAGCAATTAATACTCCATAGATGATTGCGGCGCCAATCACCACCCGTGGATCCACCAAAAAGCCCGCAACGACGGCCACGCAGGCCAGTACCAGGGCCACCCCGGACGTGAAGATGCCGCCCGGCGTGCGATAAGGACGGTCCATTTTGGGGCGACGAATGCGCAGGGTGATGTGCGCGGCCATCATCAGCACGTAGGAAATGGTCGCGCCAAACACCGCCACCAGGATCAACAAATCCCCCTGGCCGGTCAGCGACAGGCCGAAACCGATAATGCCGGGGATCACCAGCGCCAGTACCGGTGCCTTGCTCTTGTTGGTCTGGGACAGTTTGCGCGGCAGGTAACCAGCACGGGACAAGGCGAAGATCTGCCGCGAATAGGCGTAGATAATCGAGAAAAAGCTCGCGATCAAACCGGCCAGGCCGACCAGGTTGACGAAGCTGCCCATCCAGGTTGATCCGCCATAGGACAGCGCCAGCGCTTCCACCAGCGGGTTACCCGACTTGATCAGCGCATAGGTGCCCGCGCCGCCCGGTGCGATCACCAGGATCAACAGGGCAAAGCTGGTCAGCACCACAATGGCGCCGATCAGGCCCCGGGGCAGGTCGCGCTTGGGGTTCTTGGTTTCTTCGGCGGCCAGCGGCACGCCCTCTACGGCGAGGAAAAACCAGATCGCATAAGGGATCGCCGCCCACACGCCGACGTAGCCAAACGGCAGGAAGGTACTGGCGCCCTTGGCCTCGCTCACCGGGATATCCAGCAAGTTGGCGACATTGAAGTGCGGCACCATCGACACCAGGAACACGCCCAGCGCAATCGCGGCGATGGCGGTGATCACGAACATCAGCTTCAAGGCCTCACCGACGCCAAAGATATGGATGCCGATAAAGATGATGTAGAACGCCAGGTAGATCATCCAGCCGCCGATGCCGAACAGCGACTCGCAATAGGCACCGATAAACACCGCGATGGCGGCGGGGGCGATAGCGTATTCGATCAGGATGGCGGTGCCGGTGAGGAACCCGCCCCAGGGCCCGAAGGCACTGCGGGCAAAACCGTAGCCACCGCCGGCGGTGGGGATCATGGAAGACAGTTCGGCCAGGGAAAAGCACATGCACAGGTACATGGTGGCCATCAGCAATGTGGCGAGGAACATACCGCCCCAGCCACCCTGGGCCAGGCCGAAGTTCCAACCGGCGTAGTCGCCGGAGATCACGTAGGCAACGCCAAGGCCAACCAGCAGCACCCAGCCGGCGGCGCCTTTTTTAAGTTCGCGTTGTTGGAAGTATTGGGAGTCAACTTTTTCGAAGTCGACAGAAGATCCAGTCGGTTCGCTAGGCATGAAGAAGTACCTTTCATTGTTATTGTTTTTAACTCGGCCTCTGTGTGCCGAATGCAATTCGCAAGTACTTATGAAGATCTAAGTATGGGAGGGGCAAGCTCCTCCCACACTTGATTGCATTTGAACTGTGGGAGGAGGGGTTAGTTAGAAGAAGCCCAGCGGATTAATGTCGTAACTCACCAGCAGGTTCTTGGTCTGCTGGTAATGATCCAACATCATCTTGTGGGTCTCACGGCCCACGCCGGACTTCTTGTAACCGCCAAACGCGGCATGCGCCGGGTACAGGTGGTAGCAGTTGGTCCACACGCGGCCCGCCTTGATCGCACGGCCCATGCGGTAGGCGCGGTTGATGTCGCGGGTCCACACGCCAGCGCCCAGGCCGAACTCGGTGTCGTTGGCAATCGCCAGGGCTTCGGCTTCGTCCTTGAAGGTGGTGATGCTCACCACCGGGCCGAAGATTTCTTCCTGGAACACGCGCATTTCATTGGTGCCCTTGAGCAGGGTCGGCTGGATGTAATAACCGCCGGCCATATCGCCCGTGAGTTGTTCGACCTTGCCGCCGGTGAGCAATTGCGCGCCTTCGCCCTTGGCAATTTCCAGGTAGGACAGGATCTTGTCGAACTGCTGCTCGGACGCCTGGGCGCCGACCATGGTGTCGGTGTCCAGCGGGTCGCCGCGTTTGATCTGCTCGACTTTCTTCATCACTACTTTCATGAAATCGTCGTAGATCGACTCTTCCACCAGCGCACGGGATGGGCAGGTGCACACTTCGCCCTGGTTGAAGAACGCGAGCACCAGGCCTTCAGCGGCTTTTTCGATGAACGACGGTTCGGCTTTCATGATGTCGGCGAAGAAGATGTTCGGCGACTTGCCGCCCAGCTCAACGGTGGACGGAATGATGTTCTCGGCCGCCGCATGCATGATGTGCGAGCCCACCGGGGTGGAGCCGGTGAAGGCGATCTTGGCGATACGCTTGCTGGTGGCCAGGGCTTCGCCGGCTTCTTTGCCGAAACCGTGCACTACGTTCAGCACACCCGGTGGCAGCAGGTCGCCGATCAATTCCATCAGTACGTTGATGCCCAGCGGCGTTTGCTCGGCAGGCTTGAGCACCACGCAGTTACCGGCGGCCAAGGCCGGGGCGAGTTTCCACGCGGCCATCAGCAGCGGGAAGTTCCACGGGATAATCTGGCCGACCACGCCCAGTGGCTCATGGAAGTGGTAGGACGCGGTGTGTTCGTTGATTTCGGCGCTGGTGCCTTCCTGGGCGCGGATGCAGCCAGCGAAGTAGCGGAAGTGGTCGGCCGCCAGTGGGATGTCGGCGTTGAGGGTTTCACGCACGGCCTTGCCGTTGTCCCAGGTTTCGGTGATGGCCAGCAGTTCGAGGTTCTGTTCGATGCGGTCGGCGATTTTCAGCAGCACCAGCGAGCGGTCCTGGGCCGAGGTCTTGCCCCAGGCGTCAGCGGCAGCGTGGGCGGCGTCCAGCGCCTTGTCGATGTCTTTGGCAGTGGAACGCGGGAATTCGGCGATAGGCTTGCCGTTGACCGGCGAGGTGTTGGTGAAATAGTTGCCATCGACCGGGGCAACGAATTCGCCACCAATGAAGTTGCCGTACTTGGCCTTGAACGAAACGATCGCGCCTTCAGTACCGGGGTGTGCGTAACGCATGGTGGGTATCTCCTGGCTTTTATGTTTATTGGAGTGCAGCGCGCAAGCGCTTGGTAAAGCGTAGAGCAAAGGTTGGGCCAGTGCTTTGCAGGCCAGGTAAATCAAGGGCTTGGGGTTTGTTGCCAGGTCTCGTTGTGACACGTGTGGTACAGCGGCAGTGACAGTTTGTGCGATAAACGGTACAGGTCGTGACCGGTGGGTCGGCCCGGGATTGCATTGATCGGAGGGCTGGGGGATGCTGGACGCTCTCACGCAGGGAGAATAATAAGAAGATGCATAACGATCATTTCAGTCGCCATGCCCAGCAAGTCCTTACCGTGGCGCGCGGGCGCGATCCGTCCAGCGATCCGTCCATCGCCCGTTCCTGGCTGCGCTGCCTGGAGGATTACCACCTCGACCCTGCGCAAACCATTGCCCCTACGGTGCTTGAGCACGGTCGCCTGCTGGAAAGTCGCGAGCGCCTGCAACAGGTGCTGCATATTGCCGGCAGCGAGATGAACAGCCTGCACCAGCAGCTTTCCGGGGCAGGCCATGCGGTGCTGCTGACCGATGCGCGCGGGGTAATCCTCAACTGTGTCACGGCGCCGTCCGAGCGCAAGATTTTCGAGCGTGCCGGGTTGTGGCTGGGTGCCGATTGGAGTGAAGCCTGCGAAGGCACCAACGGCATCGGTACCTGCCTGGTGGAGCGCCAATCGTTGACCATTCATCGCGATGAACATTTCCGTGGCCGCCACACCGGGCTGACCTGTTCGGCGAGCCCGGTGTTCGACCCCCATGGCGAATTGCTGGCGGTGTTGGATGTGTCGTCGGCCCGGGAGGCGGTCTCGCGCCAGAGCCAGTTTCACACCATGGCGCTGGTCAACCTGTCGGCGAAGATGATCGAGAGTTGTTATTTCCTGCGCCACTTCGAAAACCATTGGCTGCTGCGCTTTCACTTGCAGGCCGAGTCGGTGGGGTTGTTCAGCGAAGGGTTGCTGGCGTTTGACGGCGAAGGGCGGATTTGTGCTGTCAACCAGAGCGCACTCAACCTGCTGGGGCAGGTGCGTGGTGGTTTGTTGGGGCAACCGGTGGAGGCGTTTTTCGAGTGTTCCCTGGACCAATTGCTCGGTCGCGCCAGTGCCAATGCCACCGCCAGTTGGCCATTGCGCACGCGAGATGGCCGGCACTTGTTCGCGGCCTTGCGCGGACAATCGCGCAGTGTGCCGGCGCCCATCGCCCAGCCTGCGCCGGTACGCCTGGCCGGTATCTGCCTGGGCGATCCGGCGCTGCAAAGTGACTTCCGTAAAGCGCTGCGGGTATTCGAGCGGGATGTGCCGTTACTGATTAATGGCGAAACCGGCAGCGGCAAAGAGGCCTTCGCCAAGGCGGTGCACCAGGCCAGCCAGCGCGCTGATCAAGCCTTCGTTGCGCTCAACTGCGCCGCCATCCCGGAAAGCCTGATCGAAAGCGAATTGTTCGGCTATCGCGGCGGCAGCTTTACCGGCGCGCGCAAGGACGGCATGCAGGGCAAGTTGCAACAGGCCGACGGCGGCACGTTGTTCCTCGATGAAATCGGCGACATGCCGTTGGCGCTGCAGACGCGTCTGTTAAGGGTGCTGGAGGACCGCATGGTGGTGCCCATCGGCGGTGAGCCCCAGGCGGTTGATGTCAGAATTATCAGCGCCACTCACCGGAATTTGCTGGAACGTGTGCAGGACGGCAGTTTTCGTGAAGACCTGTATTACCGGCTCAATGGTCTGGAAGTCGGCTTGCCACCGTTGCGTGAGCGCAGCGATAAGTCTCAGTTGCTGGACTTCCTGCTGGTGCAGGAAGCCGGCGGGCAGAGCGTACAACTCGACCCGGCAGCGCGTTCGGCGCTGTTGACCTTCGCCTGGCCGGGCAACGTTCGGCAACTGCGCACGGTGTTGCGTACGCTGGCGGCGCTGTGTGACGACGGGCGGGTCGGTCTTGAGGATTTACCGGCGGCGATCCGCCAGGCTCGGCCGCAACCGGTCGCCGAGGCCAGGCTTGCGGAGTCGCCCCTGGGCGACGCCGAGCGGCTCGCCTTGCTCACGGCTCTGGAGCAACAACGCTGGCACATGACCCACACGGCGGAGCAGTTGGGGGTCAGTCGTAATACGCTGTATCGAAAGCTGCGCCGGCACGGTATTGCACGGGCGGCTCCATAGATCGGTCCTACAGCTAAAGAGTGCGATTTTCGCCCCCCTGCGCTAACCTGCCTCGATGTTTACGAGGTCGACTATGCACATTCATATTCTTGGTATCTGCGGCACATTCATGGGCTCGATGGCGGTTCTGGCCAAAGAACTGGGCCATCACGTAACAGGCTCCGATGCCAATGTTTACCCGCCCATGAGCACGCAGCTTGAGGCCCAGGGCATAGAACTGACCCAGGGTTACGACCCGGCGCAATTCGACCCGGTGCCGGACCTGGTGGTGATCGGCAATGCCATGTCTCGTGGCAATCCGGCTGTCGAATACGTACTCAACAAAGGCTTGCCTTACGTGTCCGGCCCGCAATGGCTGGCCGATCATGTGCTGCAAGGTCGCTGGGTACTGGCCGTTGCCGGCACCCACGGCAAGACCACCACCAGCAGCATGCTGGCCTGGGTGCTGGAGCATGCGGGCATGAGCCCGGGCTTCCTGATCGGCGGCGTGCCGCAGAATTTCTCGGTGTCGGCGCGCTTGGGCGATACGCCTTTCTTCGTGATTGAAGCCGACGAGTACGACAGTGCGTTCTTCGACAAGCGCTCCAAGTTCGTCCACTACCGTCCACGCACGGCGATCCTCAATAACCTTGAGTTCGATCACGCCGACATCTTCCCAGACTTGGCGGCCATCGAGCGGCAGTTCCACCATTTGGTGCGCACCATTCCGAGCGAAGGCCTGGTTATCCACCCGACCACCGAGCCGGCCCTGCAGCGCGTGATCGAGATGGGCTGCTGGACCCCGGTGCAAACCACCGGTGCGGGTGGGCAATGGCAGGTCAAGTTGCTCAGTGAAGACGGTTCCCGGTTTGAGGTGCTGTTTGAAGGCGAGGCGCAAGGCATCGTCGAATGGGACATGACTGGCCAGCACAACGTCGCCAATGCCTTGGTCACCCTGGCGGCCGCGCGGCATGTGGGCGTGGTGCCGTCGATGGGCATTGCTGCCTTGAGCGCATTCAAGAGCGTGAAGCGCCGTATGGAAAAGGTCGCCGACGTGAATGGGATTACCATCTACGACGACTTTGCCCACCACCCAACGGCCATTGCCACCACCCTCGACGGCCTGCGCAAACGCGTTGGCGATGCCCCTATCATTGCTATTGTCGAGCCGCGCTCAAACTCCATGAAGCTCGGCGCACACCGCGACGGCCTGCCGGAAAGCGTGAACGATGCCGACCAGGTGGTGTGGTATGCCCCGGCCAATCTTGGCTGGGACTTGCCAGCGATTGCGGCGCAATGCACGGTGCCGTCGAAAGTATGTGATTCCATCGAGGGCATCATTGCGTTCGTCAAGCACCAGGCCAAGCCTGGCACCCATGTGGTGGTCATGAGCAACGGCGGCTTCGGCGGCTTGCACGGCAAACTGGCCGAGGCGTTGAAATGAGTGGACCCGAGCGCGTCACCCTGGCGATGACCGGCGCATCCGGCGCGCCGTATGGCCTGCGCCTGCTGGATTGCCTGGTGCGTGAAGACCGCGAGGTGCACTTCCTGATCTCCAAGGCCGCGCAGTTGGTGATGGCCACCGAGACTGATGTCGCGCTGCCGCCCAAGGTGCAGATGATGCAGGCCTTCCTCACCGAGTACACCGGTGCGGCGGCGGGGCAGATCAAGGTCTACGGCAAGGAAGACTGGATGTCGCCGGTGGCATCGGGCTCCGGCGCGCCAGCGGCAATGGTGGTGGTGCCGTGCTCCACCGGGACGTTGTCGGCGATTGCCACGGGCGCTTGCAACAACTTGATCGAGCGTGCTGCCGACGTGACGTTGAAGGAACGTCGCCAGTTGATCCTGGTGCCGCGTGAGGCGCCGTATTCGAGCATTCATCTGGAACACATGCTCAAGCTGTCGAATATGGGGGTGACCATCCTGCCGGCGTCGCCCGGCTTCTATCACCAGCCGCAGACCATCGATGACCTGGTGGATTTCGTGGTGGCGCGCATTCTCAACCTGTTGAATATCCCTCAGGACATGCTGCCGCGTTGGGGCGAACACCATTTGAGCAGCGATGAATAAGGCATTGTTGGTGATACTGGCGCTGCAGCTGGCCGGCTGTGCCACCGCGCGTACCCTGGACGCCGCGCAGCCCGGCGCGCCGGTGGTGTATGCCGGCACGCGGTTGGATTTGTATGCAATGAACGGCGGTTGCTGCGCCAAGGACCGGTTTGGTGCCGAGGCGCCGAGCTATCCCGGCGTCGACCTGCCAGCCAGCGCGTTGCTCGACACGCTTTTATTGCCGTTGTCAGTGTTGACGGTGCTGGGAGTAGGGTTTAACGCGACGGGCGGGCTCTAGCGCTGACGTGAAAGCACCACAAAACCAATGTGGGAGGGGCGGTGCGACGATTCGACTTTCCCCTCCCACATTTTTGCTTTGTGTTCGGCTTTATTTACCGAGCTTGCGCAGTTCGTCCGACTCCACCACCCGCACCCCATCCTGCTCTTCCAGCGCCAGGCGCCACATGGCCCGGGCCAGTTCGCAGACTTCAATGCCGTGGTATTTCCCCGGAATCAATCGTGACAGCGGCCCGGCCAGTTGCTCGGCCAAACGTGGCTCCAGCCGCTCCCCGAGCAGCAACGAAGGCCGCACGATGGTCAACTGCGGCCAGTCTTGAGCCTTCAATGCCTGTTCCATTTCGCCTTTGACCCGGTTGTAGAACACCGAGGATTTCGGGTCGGCGCCAATCGCGCTGATCACGATCAGGTGCCGCGCGCCCATTTCCCGTGCGCGCTTGGCGAAGGCCACGACCATATCCAGGTCAATCGCGCGAAAGGCTTCTTCCGATCCGGCTTTCTTGATGGTGGTGCCCAGGCAGCAGAAGGCGATATCCACCCGACCGCTCAGTTGCGGCAGGAACACCGCCGGATCGCCCACCGGGTTTTCCAGGTGCGGATGCTCGGCCAGTGGCTTGCGGCTTGGCGCGAGCACACGGGTCACGGTGGGTTCGTTGAGCAGGCGGTCGAGCAGGTGTTCGCCAGTGAGGCCAGAGGCCCCTGCGAGCAAGATATGCTGAGGTGTCAGGTACATGGTGTTTCCCCCTTGTTACACGTTACAGCTTAGTTGCCTTTGGCTTCCTTGCTATTCATTGAGACGCTTTCGAGCGCCTTTCGTGCCTGCTGCTTGCGTAATAATTGCCAATGGGCGATCACGCCTTTGGGGGCCCAGATCTGCGGTTCGGATGCTTCGAAGTTGTCCGCCTGTTCGCGTTCGCTCACATGCAACTGCGCGAGCTTGAAGGCTTGCTGCAAATCGTCGGTCTGGTTGAAGGCTTGGGCGAAGAGGGCATCGCCGAAGTAGGTGAAGTCGGCCTCTTCGGAGCAACCGAAGGACACGCGGTCGGCGCGCGAGGCGGTCATGATCAGGGTGCGTTCGTCCTTGAGCGCCGGGATGAAGCCGCCGGAGTAGCAGGCCGAGATCACGACGATCTTGTCGCGGTTTTTCAGCGGCGCCAGCACCGCGGCCAGCTCATCGGCGGGCAGGTCGGCCAGTTCCATGCGTGGTTGGTCCAGCACCAGTTCGTGTTCGTGGGTGCCGTGGCTGGTCAGGTAGATAAACACCAGGTCTTCCGGTCCAGTGCGCTCGGCCAGGGTCTGCACGGCACGGCGCAGGCTTTCGCGGGTGGCAAGTGGCCGGTCGGCGATATGGTCGCGGTGGTTGACCAGGCGGATCTGCCCACGGGCGCCGAAGCGGGTGGCGAGCATATTGCTGACGTAATCGGCTTCGCGCAGGAACACGCTTTGTTTGCCGTCGCCGGCCACGGCCAGGGTGTACAGCTCCACTGCGGAGGTGGACGCTGGCACGGCGGCGAGGGCAGCGTCCAGCAGGCGGCCCTGGGCCAGGACGCCGATCTCCAGCGGGTCGGGCAACAATGCGCCGTCGGCGTCACGCACGCGCATGCCGTTGACCCAGGTGCCGGCCAGCACGGTGCCGTCGGTGAGGACGAGGGTGCCCTTGCCCTGGTAGCTGTCGCTGTCGAAGCCGCCAATATAGAAGCTGCCATCGGTCAGGTTCAGGCGGCCTTCGCCGGTAAAGCGCCAATCGCTGAACTGGCCGACGTAATGGCTGCCATCCACGCCGATCAACTCACCCTTGCCGCTGAGTGCGCCTTCCTTGAACTGGCCGATCCACACGTCGCCATCGGCGTTTTCATAGCGGCCCTTGCCGTTGAGCTGGTTCTGCTTGAACTGGCCGACATAGATATCGCCGTCGGCGCTGTTGAACGTGCCGTTGCCCTCCAACTGGCCGTCGACGAAGTGGCCGCTGAACTGGTTGCCGCTGTCGTCATTGCGCTGGCCTTCGCCATTCGGCTTGCCGTGGGCGAACTGGCCTTGATACTGGCTGCCGTCGGCCAGCTCCAGGCGACCGAGGCCGGAATACTGGTCGTCTTTGAATTCGCCGCGATAGGTCATCTGCCCCTCTTTGAGGGTGCCTTCGCCGTTGCGCCGGCCGTTCTTGAACCCGCCCACATAATGGCTGCCGGCCGTGGTCAGGCTGCCCTGGCCATCGAACAGGCCCTGCTGGAACTGGCCTTTATAGACTTCGCCGTTGCTGCCATGCCACTCGCCCTGGCCGTGCCACTGGCCCTTGTCGAACTGCCCGGCGTACCAACTGCCGTTGGGGTAGTCCACGCGGCCCTGGCCTTGCAGCAAACCATTGACCACATCGCCCCGGTAACGGCCGCCGTCGGGCAGGCGCGCATCGGGCGGCAACAGCGATTCGCCATCTCCGCAAGCGGTGAGCAACAGGACAAGGGCAAGGGGAGCGAGTGGGCGCATAGCGGGATCCGGATAATTAAGCGCCGAGTATGCCGCAGCGAGGGAGCCATACCTAGTGGTCTATGGGCTAATAATGACCTGTAGGAGCCGGCTTGCCGGCGAGGGTCGTCAACGCGGATGCTGGCATTCAGGAGGAACGCGGCGCCTGGGCGTTTTTCGCTGGCAAGCCAGCTCCTACAGTGGGCGGTTGTGTATTAAACGAAGTAGAGCGACAACGACTCGGCCACGTAGGCGGGTTTTTCCTGGCCTTCGATTTCCAGGGTAGCGGTGGCCTTGAGCAGCCACTGGCCGGGTTTTTTCTCGGTGACATCGGTGAGCGTCACGTTCAGGCGCACGTTGGAATTGACCTTCACCGGCTGGATAAAACGCACGCTGTCCAGGCCGTAGTTGACGGCCATCTTCAGGCCTTCGGGCACGATCAGGATGTCTTCCATCAGCTTGGGCATCAGTGACAACGACAGGAAACCGTGGGCGATGGTGCTGCCGAACGGCGTCTGTGCAGCCTTGACCGGGTCGACATGAATGAACTGATGATCGCCGGTGGCTTCTGCGAACAGATTGATACGGGCCTGATCGATGGTGAGCCATTCGGAACGTCCCAGTTCCTTGCCGACATAGTCTTTGAGCTGCGCTACGGGTACATAGGGCATTGCGTCTCTCCTTGGTTCATCGGTTCTGTTTTTTGGGGTTACAGAGAACCAATGTAGATCATCATGGCCAACCAGCCCGGTCAACCCACCATGCTTTTGGCGAATGCCGGTGCATAGGGCGGGCATGCTTATAATGCGGGCGAGCTCAAGAGGGGGGAGAGAACGGATGCTGTTACGCGGTCTGACATGGCTGGTGCTGTTTCAGTTGATCGGCACGGCGATCAATCATTTGCTGCTGCCGGTACTGCCGGGGCCGATCATCGGCCTGTTGCTGATGCTGGGTTACCTGGTGTGGCGCGGTGAAGTCGGCGAGCCCTTGAGCCTGGCGGCCAGCAGCCTGCTGCGTTACTTGCCGTTACTGCTGGTCCCGCCGGCGGTGGGGGTGATGGTCTACGCCAAGGATATTGCCGCTGATTTCTGGGCCATCGTCGGCGCGCTGGTGTTGTCGCTGGTGATTGCCATGGGCGTGGTCGGGCTGTTGATGGAGCACATGGTCAAGCGCAAGGAGAAGGATCAATGATCTTCGACTGGCAAGGCGCATGGACGGCGGTGATTCATCATCCTTTGTTCGGCATCGGAATCACCCTCGGGGCCTATCAGTTGGTGCTGGCGGGGTTCGAGAAAACCCGCTGGATTTTCCTGCAGCCGGTGTTGGTCTCGATGTTGCTGGTGATCGGCGTGTTGCTCACGTGCGGCCTGAGCTATGCCGAGTACCGCAAGAGCACCGAGATCATGGGCATCCTGCTGGGCCCGGCCACCGTTGCGCTGGCCGTGCCGCTCTATCTGAACCTGCGGCGGATTCGCCAATTGTTCTGGCCGATTTTTACTACGCTGGTGATAGGCGGGGTGCTGGCCACCGGCCTGTGCGTACTGTTGGGGTGGGGGTTCGGCGCCGAACACATGATGCTGATGACCATGGCGCCCAAGTCGGTGACGTCGCCGATTGCCATGCTGGTGGCCGAGCAGATCGGCGGTGTGGCAGCCTTGGCGGCGGTGTTTGTGCTGATCACCGGGGTGGTGGGCGCGATGGTTGGCCCGGCGTTACTTTCGCGTCTGGGGGTGCACAGCCCCGAGGCGCGCGGCATGGCCTTGGGCATGACCGCCCACGCCGTCGGCACTTCGGTGGCCCTGCAGGAAAGCGAAGAGTGCGGTGCCTTTGCGGCGCTGGCCATGAGTCTGATGGGCGTGGCGACGGCGGTGTTCCTGCCGCTGGCTGTGTCAGTGATTGTTTAAACCGGGTTTAAGGAAACCTTTATGAGTCTGGCGCTGTTCCCGCTCAATACCGTGCTGTTCCCAGGCTGCACCCTCGATCTGCAACTGTTCGAGGCGCGCTATCTGGATATGATCAGCCGTTGCCTGAAAAAGGGCGAAAGCTTCGGCGTGGTATGCATCCTTGATGGCAAGGAAGTCGGCATGGCCCCGGATGGCTACGCGTTGATCGGCTGCGAAGCGTTGATTCGCGACTTCAAGCAGCAGGACAACGGTCTGCTGGGGATTCGCGTCGAAGGCGGGCGTCGCTTCCGCGTGCGTGACGCCGGTGTGCAGAAGGACCAGTTGCTGGTGGCCGAGGTGCAATGGCTGGAAGAACTGCCGGACCAGGCGCTGGAAGAAGAGGATGCCGACCTGCTGGCTTTGCTCCAGGCCCTGGCCGAACACCCGATGGTCGCCTCGTTGGACATGGGCACCCATGCCGATGGCCAGCAGGCCTTGGGCAATCAACTGGCTTATCTGTTGCCATTCACCGAGGCTGACAAGATTGATCTGCTGCAACTCGATGACCCGCAGCAGCGGCTGGATGCGATCCAGATGCTGCTCGACGAGTTGCAGGGTGAGTTGTTCACTTAATAGGCATACCGCAGCAAGGCATGGGGCGTGCCGGTGAGTGCGATAAAACTCAGCACCGCCAGCAGTGCCGGCAGGAGCAACCACCAGGTTTTTTTCGGCATGGCCGGCAATGGGCTTCGATACTGGCTGACGCCCAGGCTGAACGCGCACACCGTCATTGCCAGCAATGTGCCTGCCAGGATGTCGGTAGGCCAGTGGGCGCCCAGGTAGACCCGTGACAGTGCGATAAAGGCGGCGGGAATACAGCCCAGCAGCATCCAGGTCAGGCGCAGCCGTGTCGGTTGGCCGCGGCCGGCCAGTACCGCCAAGGCCAGGAAAAACGCGAAAGCACCGGACGCGTGGCCGCTGGGCATGCTGAAGCTGGTCAGTGGGTCGGTGAGGATTTCCGGGCGGCCGCGTGCGAAGAACAGCTTGGTGCCGGTGTTGATCACGGCCGCCCCGGCCAGTGTCGCGCCGACAAACAGCGCATGGCGCCACTGCCGAGCCAGTAACAAAAGGCCAGTGAACACGGCGCTGGCGAAGAACATTTTCTTGAACTCGCCCAGTTGGGTGATCATCACCATGGTCTGATCCAGCCAGGCGCTGCGATGTTCCTGCACCAGTGCGCTCAGGCCCTGGTCAAAGTCGTCCAGGTGCGGATAACCGATAAACAGGGCGATCAACAAGGTCAGGCTGGCGCAGCCTATCCACAAGGTGGCACGGCGATGGCCGCGCAGACTGGTGTTCAGGCTCAATCCCAACACGACCGCCAAACAAGCGGTGACAATCCCCGCCTCAGGCCAGAACCCTTCCGGCAATGGCAGGCGGAATGCAGCGCCGGTCGCCCAGCCCGGCAGCAGATAGGCGACCGACCAACCGGCTGCCGCGAGAACGCTGACCAGGGCGAAGCGCACGAACGGCATGTCGCACATCCCTGCCACCATGGGCAGCATCGGCCGCAATGGCCCGATGAAACGTCCTACCAGCAGGCTGGCGATGCCGTATTTGTGGAAGTAGGTTTCGGCGCCGTTCATCCATTCGGGGTGGTGGCGCAGGCCAGGCAGGCGGCGGATGTTCTGATGGAAGTGGCGGCCCAGGAAGTAGGAAACCCCGTCGCCCAACAAGCCTCCCAGGAACCCCATCAGCAGGGTTTCACTCAGGGACAACGCGCCGCTGCCAGCCAGTGCGGCAATGGCAAACAGCAACACCGTGCCTGGCACGATCAGACCGGCAATGGCCAGGCATTCCACGCACGCGACAATAAACACCGCCACCGCCAGCCATTCCGGGTTGAGGGTCAGCCAGCCGGTAATGCTATCGAGCCATTGGCCCATAAAACGTCACTCCCTCTATGTAATACATAACGCGAAACGCTGTAGATCCCCTGTGCGAGGGATCAACTGTCTGCGGCACCAGTGTTCAAATCAGAAAATAATCCCGGCCTTCGACCTGGCCCCGGCGCAGCGGGTTCCGTGTGCAATAGGGCGCATAGCCAGCATCGACGAAGCGATACATCAAGTGCTCGTCACGGCCGCTGGGGATGCCCAGGCGAGTGGTCTGGATGATGTGTGTCGGTGTCTGGTCGACGTCCTCAACGTAGAGCAACTCTTGATCAAAACGCTTGGCATCCCACATCGGCACCTTCAGGCCCAACGCCTTGCACAGCAAGGTCTGGCCGGCACACAGCTTTTGCGAGGGGCGGGGGCTGCCATCGGCATTCGGGTTGTTCAGCAGCATCTGCGCGAGACTGGCGGGCCCGGAGGTTTCATCGACCCAGGGATAGGCCGATTTGATCAGCACGGCATTGCCCGGTCCCTGCGCGCTGAAGTTCAGCGAATCGCCGCCACGGGAGTAGTACATATAGATATGCCCACCATCCAGAAACAAAGCCTTACGCTTTTCTGTGTAGCCGAGTGAAGCGTGGCTGCCTTTTTCGGCCACGTAATAGGCTTCGGTTTCAATAATGCGCGCTGAAAGCCAGATATCGCCGACGCGATGGCGGATGACTTTTCCGAGCAAATCACGCGCGAGTATTTGCGCATCACGGTCGAAGAAGCTGTCGGGCAGGGCGCTGGCGGGGCGTTGGGGGGTAGAACTGGGCATGGCGGTCTGGGGTTAATACGGCTAAATGTGACGGAATAATAACAACTCCCACCTTAATTACCGCTGAACCCCGGGTTTTTACAGTTCATTTCGACCATCCGCCCCTCACCGCTGTCCGTAGGGCGGCGTCACAGCTATAATCTGCCGCTTTCCTCTTTGCCAAGACTCCCTGACCATGACTGAGTCCGTTCTTGACTACATGACCCGCCTGGGTCGCGCTGCCCGTCAGGCCTCGCGGTTGATCGCCCGTGCGAGCACCGCGCAGAAGAACCGTGCCCTGTTGGCCGCCGCCGATGCTCTGGACGCTTCGCGCTCCGAGCTGACCGCCGCCAACGAACTGGACCTGGCCAACGGCCGCGCCAATGGCCTTGAGCCGGCCCTGCTGGACCGCCTGGCGCTGACCCCGGCACGCATCGACGACATGATCGAAGGTTTGCGTCAGGTGGCCAAGCTGCCTGACCCCATCGGTGAAATCCGCGACATGCGTTACCTGCCGTCCGGTATTCAGGTCGGCAAGATGCGCGTGCCTCTAGGCGTGATCGGCATCATCTATGAGTCGCGCCCGAACGTGACCATCGACGCCGCGAGCCTGTGCCTCAAGTCCGGCAATGCCACCATCCTGCGTGGCGGTTCCGAGGCGATCAATTCCAACCGCGCCATTGCTGCCTGCATCCAGCAGGGCCTGGCCGTGGCCGAGTTGCCGGCCGAAGTGGTGCAAGTGGTCGAAACCACCGACCGCGCCGCCGTGGGCGCCTTGATCACCATGCCGGAATTCGTCGACGTGATCGTGCCGCGTGGTGGCAAGAGCCTGATCGAGCGCGTCAGCCGCGATGCCAAGGTGCCGGTGATCAAGCACCTGGACGGCGTCTGCCACGTGTACATCGACATCGCCGCCGACATCGACAAGGCGATCCGCATCGCCGACAACGCCAAGACCCACCGCTATGCGCCGTGCAACACCATGGAAACCCTGCTGGTACACGTCGGCATTGCCGAGCGCGTGCTGCCGCCGCTGGCAGCCATCTACCGTGACAAGGGCGTGGAACTGCGCGGTTGCGAACGCACCCGTGCCCTGCTGGGCGCGGACGTGATCGAAGCCACCGAAGAGGATTGGTACACCGAGTACACGGCGCCGATCCTGTCGATCCGCATCGTCGACGACCTGGACCAGGCCATCGAACACATCAACAAATACGGCTCCAAGCACACCGACGCCATTGTTTCCGAGCATTTCAGCGATGCCCGGCGTTTCCTCACCGAAGTGGATTCCGCTTCGGTGATGATCAACGCCTCGACGCGCTTTGCCGACGGCTTCGAGTATGGCCTGGGGGCGGAGATCGGCATCTCCACCGACAAGCTCCACGCACGCGGCCCGGTTGGCCTGGAAGGCCTGACCAGCGAGAAGTACGTGGTGTTCGGCGACGGTCATGTGCGCACTTGATGGCTAAACGCATCGGGCTGCTCGGCGGTACCTTCGACCCCGTGCACATCGGCCATTTGCGCAGTGCCCTGGAGGTCGCGGATGCCCTGGCGCTGGATGAACTGCGCCTGATCCCTAATTTTCGGCCGCCCCATCGCGATACCCCGCAGGTGTCGCCGCAGCAACGCCTGGAAATGGTACGCCTGGCTGTAGAGGGTATACCGCCGCTGGTGGTGGACGACCGCGAGCTCAAGCGCGATAAACCGTCCTACACTGTCGACACCCTGGAACTGATGCGCGCCGAGTTGGCCGCGGATGACCAGTTGTTTCTGCTTTTGGGCTGGGACGCATTTTGCGGCCTGCCCTCTTGGCATCGCTGGGAGGAACTCCTCCAGCATTGCCACATCCTGGTTTTGCAACGCCCGGATGCCGACAGCGAACCGCCGGATGCCTTGCGCAACCTGCTGGCCGCGCGGTCGGTAAGTGACCCCTTGGCCCTGACCGGGCCGAACGGGAATATTGCATTCGTCTGGCAGACCCCGCTTGCGGTGTCTGCCACCCAGATCCGTCAACTGCTGGCCAGCGGGAAGTCGGTACGTTTCCTGGTGCCTGACGCGGTCCTGGCCTACATCGATGCGCACGGGCTTTACCGTGCGTCGAACTGAAAAGGCGCGCTTGAACGCACGAAAAGTCGTGCAGCGAGCGCCCGAACATACGAGCAAAACGAGTTTTTTATGACGAACAAAGACGTAAGCAAAGTAAAACGCAAAGGCACGTTCAAAAGCGCCCCGCTGCCGGTTGAAGCCCACGTTGGCCCGGAACTGGCTGGCGAAGAGCTGGTAAAAGTCGCCGTTGCCGCCCTGGAAGACGTGAAGGCCCAGGACATCCAGGTCCTGGACGTACGCGACAAGCAGAGCATTACTGACTTCATGATCATCGCCACCGGTACCTCAAACCGCCAGATCGGCGCGATGCTGGACAAGGTTCGCGAAGCCGTCAAAGCCCAAGGCGTGAAGCCACTGGGTGAAGAAGGCAAGGGCGACAGCGACTGGGTGCTGCTGGACATGGACGACGTGATCGTTCACATGATGACCTCCAACGCCCGTCAGTTCTACGACCTGGAGCGTCTGTGGAAAGGCGCCGAGCAGAGCCGTGCCGCTGATGGCAAGCACCACAGCCCGGAAGTGGGCCACGCGCACTTCGACAAGCTCAATAAAGACCAGGAATAAGGAACGGCTGTGCGCCTGCGTCTGATTGCTGTCGGTTCACGCATGCCCAAGTGGGTGGAAGAAGGCTGGCACGAGTATGCCAAGCGTCTGCCCGCCGAGCTGTCGCTGGAACTGGTAGAGATACCGCTCAACACCCGCGGCAAGAATGCCGACGTGGCGCGCTTTATCCGTCAGGAAGGCGAAGCCATGTTGGCCAAGGTCGGCCCCAACGAGCGCATCGTCACCCTTGAGGTGCACGGCAAGCCCTGGAGCACCGAGCAACTGGCGGTGGAGCTGGATCGCTGGCGCCTGGACTCGCGCACCGTCAACTTCATGGTCGGCGGCCCCGAAGGGCTGGCGCCGGAAGTCTGCGCGCGGGCCGACCAGCGCTGGTCGCTGTCGGCGCTGACGCTGCCGCACCCGTTGGTAAGGATCCTGATCGGTGAACAGCTGTATCGCGCCTGGACAGTCCTGTCCGGGCACCCTTACCACAAATAATCTGCGCCCCTCCCGATGACCCAGCCGATCCGCATCAAGGACCACGAGAAAGACGCACGTCTTGTACGCGCGCGCGTGGTGTTTGGTGCTTTTATGGTGGTGGGGTTGATCGGGGTACTGATAGCGCGCCTGTATTTCCTGCAGGTGATCCAGTACGACTATCACTCCACGCTGTCGGAAAACAACCGCGTGCATGTGCAGCCGATTCCGCCGACCCGTGGGCTGATCTTCGACCGCAATGGCGTGGTGGTGGCGGATAACCGGCCCAGCTTCAGCCTGAGCATGACCCGCGAACGTTCCGGCGATTGGCAGCAGGTCCTCGATGTGATCGTCGAGGTGCTGCAACTGACCCCGGAAGACCGGGTGATCTTCGAGAAACGCATGAAGCAGGGGCGTCGGCCATTCGAGCCGGTGCCGATCCTGTTCGAGCTGACCGAAGAGCAGATCGCGCGGATCGCGGTGAACCAGTTTCGCCTGCCGGGTGTGGAAGTGGTGGCGCAGTTGGTGCGCCACTACCCGCAAGGGCCGCACTTTGCCCACTCCGTCGGCTATATGGGGCGGATCAACGAGAAAGAGCTGAAAAGCCTCGATCCCGTCAATTACAGCGGCACCCACCATATCGGCAAGACTGGCATCGAGCGCTTCTACGAGCCCGAGCTGCACGGCCAGGTGGGTTACGAAGAAGTCGAGACCAATGCCCGTGGCCGCGTGCTGCGGGTGCTCAAGCGTACCGATCCGGTGCCGGGTAAGGACATTGTGCTGAGCCTGGACATCAAGCTGCAGGAAGCGGCCGAGATGGCCCTGGGTGGCCGGCGTGGCGCGGTGGTGGCGCTGGACCCGAAGACCGGCGAAGTCTTGGCCATGGTCAGCCAGCCGAGTTTCGACCCCAACCTGTTTGTGACCGGGATCAGCTTCAAGGCCTACGCCGAGCTGCGTGACTCCATCGACCGGCCGCTGTTCAACCGCGTGCTGCGCGGCCTGTACCCGCCCGGTTCGACGATCAAGCCGGCGGTGGCGATTGCCGGCCTGGACGCGGGCGTGGTCACGGCGTCCAGCCGGGTGTTCGACCCGGGCTACTACATGCTGCCCAACTACGATCACAAATACCGCAACTGGAACCGTACCGGTGACGGCTATGTCGACCTGGATACCGCGATCATGCGTTCCAACGACACCTATTTTTACGACCTGGCCCACAAGCTGGGGATCGACCGCTTGTCCGCCTACATGGGCAAGTTCGGCCTCGGTCAGAAAGTCTCCCTGGATATGTTCGAAGAATCCCCTGGCCTGATGCCATCGCGGGAGTGGAAGCGTGCGACCCGCCGTCAGGCGTGGTTCCCGGGCGAAACCCTGATCCTCGGCATTGGCCAGGGCTATATGCAGGCCACGCCGCTGCAACTGGCCCAGGCCACCGCGCTGGTGGCCAACAAAGGCATCTGGAACCGCCCGCACCTGGCCCGGACCATCGAAGGCGAAAAGCCTGTGGATGAAAATCCGATCCCGGACATCGTGCTGCGCGACGCGTCGGACTGGACCAAGGTCAACCACGGCATGCAGCAAGTGATGCACGGCGCACGCGGTACCGCGCGCAAGGCGGCAATCGGCGCCCAATACCGTATCGCCGGCAAGAGTGGTACCGCCCAGGTGGTCGCGATCAAGCAGGGCGAGAAATATGACCGCACCAAAGTCCAGGAGCGCCACCGTGACCACGCCTTGTTTGTCGGCTTTGCGCCGGCGGACGACCCGAAAATCGTGGTAGCGGTGATGGTCGAGAACGGCGAGTCCGGCTCCGGTGTGGCAGCACCTGTTGTGCGCCAGGTGATGGACGCCTGGTTGCTGGCCGACGACGGCCGACTCAAGCCCGAATATGGCGGCCCCCCTTCAATCCCCGAGGTTACGGCCAGTGAAGAGTAATTTTGACCGCATCCTCTCCAGCGAGGATGTGATGCGTCGCCGCGCGACGTTGCTGCAGCGCATGCACATTGATGGCCCGCTGCTGATCCTGCTGCTGACCCTGGCGGCCGGCAGTCTGTTCGTGCTGTATTCGGCCAGCGGCAAGAACTGGGACTTGCTGATCAAGCAGGCGTCGTCGTTCGGCCTGGGCCTGCTGTCGATGGTGGTGATCGCCCAGCTGGAGCCGCGTTTCATGGCGCGCTGGGTGCCGCTCGGTTATGTGGCCGGGGTGTTGCTGCTGGTGGTGGTGGACGTCATGGGCCACAACGCCATGGGCGCGACCCGCTGGATCAATATTCCGGGGGTGATTCGCTTCCAGCCGTCGGAATTCATGAAGATCCTGATGCCGGCCACCATCGCCTGGTACCTGTCCAAACGCACCTTGCCGCCCCAGCTCAAGCATGTGGGTATCAGCCTGATCCTGATCGGTATCCCCTTTGTGCTGATCGTGCGCCAGCCCGACCTCGGCACCTCGCTGCTGATCCTGGCCGGTGGTGCGTTCGTGCTGTTCATGGGCGGATTGCGCTGGCGCTGGATCCTCAGCGTACTGGCCGCCGCCGTGCCGGTGGCCGTGGCGATGTGGTTCTTCTTTATGCACGACTACCAGAAGCAACGGATCCTGACCTTCCTCGATCCCGAAAGCGACCCGCTCGGCACCGGCTGGAACATTATCCAGTCGAAGGCTGCCATCGGCTCCGGCGGTGTCTTTGGCAAGGGCTGGCTGCTGGGCACCCAGTCGCATTTGGACTTTTTGCCCGAGAGCCACACTGACTTCATTATTGCGGTAATGGGCGAGGAGTTCGGCCTGGTGGGCATTTGCGCGCTGTTGCTGATCTATCTGCTGCTGATCGGACGTGGGCTGGTGATTACCGCGCAGGCGCAGACGCTGTTCGGCAAATTGCTCGCCGGCAGCCTGACCATGACTTTTTTTGTTTACGTTTTCGTCAACATCGGTATGGTCAGTGGCCTGCTGCCGGTGGTTGGGGTGCCGTTGCCGTTCATTAGCTACGGCGGAACTTCGCTGGTGACATTGCTGTCAGCGTTTGGGGTTTTGATGTCGATTCATACGCATCGCAAGTGGATCGCACAGGTTTGAATAAGGTGAAGATGTCAATGCAAGTAATGCGCGGCTGGGCGACTCGGCATGCGTCCTGGATGGGCCTGATTGGGCTGCTGGGCGCAACGCAAGAGGCGCAGGCCGGTGACTACGATGGTTCACCCCAGGTCGCCGAATTTGTCGGTGAAATGACCCGCGACTATGGTTTCGCCGGTGAGCAGCTGATGGGCGTGTTCCGCGAAGCCCAGAAAAAGCAGGCGATCCTCGACGCCATCTCCCGTCCCGCCGAGCGCGTGAAGCAGTGGAAGGAATATCGCCCAATGTTCCTCACTGACGCCCGCGTGGCCCGAGGTGTGGACTTCTGGCGCCAGCACGAGGCCGTGCTGGCCCGCGCTGAGCAGGAATACGGCGTACCGGCCCAGGTGATCGTCGCGATCATCGGCATTGAAACCTTTTACGGGCGCAACACCGGCAGCTACCGGGTGATCGACGCCTTGTCGACCCTGGGCTTCGATTACCCGCCGCGTGCCGACTTCTTCCGCAAGGAGCTGCGTGAGTTCCTGCTGTTGGCCCGCGAAGAGCAGGTCGACCCGCTGACCCTCAAGGGCTCCTACGCCGGTGCGATGGGGCTGCCGCAGTTCATGCCGAGCAGCTTTCGCGCCTACGCGGTGGATTTCGATGGCGACGGGCACATCAATATCTGGAGCAACCCGGACGATGCCATCGGCAGCGTGGCCAGCTACTTCAAGCGCCACGGCTGGGTCGGTGGCGAGCCGGTGGTGGTCCGCGCCGATGTCACCGGGGAGCGTGCCGATGAAGGCCTGACCCAGGGTATCGAGCCGGTCAAGACGGTCGGGGAGTTGCGGGCGCTGGGCTGGTCGAGTCAGAATGCGCCACGCGACGATATGCCGGTGACGGCGTTCCGCCTCGAAGGCGAAAACGGCCCTGAATACTGGATGGGCCTGAAGAATTTCTACGCAATCACGCGTTATAACCGCAGTGTGATGTACGCCATGGCCGTGCATCAGCTGTCTGACATGCTGGTCCAAGCACGGGGCAACAAGTAATGCGGGCATCGCCGTTCAATCAACCGCTCAAGCTGGTGGCGTTCGCCGCGTTGTCCCTGCTGGTCGTCAGTTGTTCCACCAGCCGTGGCCCGGTACCGAAGTCCGGCGGCACCGCTGTGCGGTCCCAGCCAGGACTGGACATCAACCGCGCGCACAAAGACGGCGCGCCGTGGTGGGATGTCGACGTGTCGAAGATCCCGGATGCCACCCCGACCCTGCACACCGGCCCGTACAAGGCCAACCCCTATACGGTGCTGGGCAAGTCCTACTTCCCGCTGCAGGACTCCAAGACCTACGTGCAATCGGGCACGGCGTCCTGGTATGGCACCAAGTTCCACGGTCAGAACACCGCCAACGGCGAGGTTTACGACCTGTACGGCATGAGCGCGGCCCACAAGACCCTGCCGCTGCCCAGCTATGTCCGCGTGACCAACCTGGACAACAACCGCACGGTGATCCTGCGGGTCAACGACCGTGGGCCGTTCTATTCGGATCGCATCATCGACTTGTCCTACGCCGCCGCGAAAAAACTCGGCTATGCCGAAACCGGCACCGCGCGGGTCAAGGTCGAAGGCATCGATCCGGCGCAGTACTGGGCCCAGCGTGGCAAGCCCGCGCCGTTGATGCTCAACGAGCCGCAGAGTGCGCAGCCGCAGGTGACGGCATCAACCGGCAAGATTGAACAATGGACACCGCCACCGCAGCAGCACGCACCGGATACGGTAGTCGTGCCCCGTGCAGCACCGGGCGCCTCGGTCGCCGGTGGGCAATACCTGCAAGTGGGCGCTTTCGCCAACCCGGATGCGGCAGAACTGTTAAGGTCCAAGCTCAGCAGCATGGTCAGCGCGCCAGTGTTTATCAGCTCCATCGTGCGTAACCAGCAAACCCTGCACCGTGTGCGTATGGGCCCGATCGGTTCGCCGAGCGAGGTCGCACAAGTGCAGAACAGCGTGCGCCTGGCTAACCTGGGGCAACCCAGCGTGGTCACTGCCGAATAATAAATTGATGGTTCAGGCTCGCATGCGGGCCTGAACCCTGGTTGTTGGCTCGTTGAACAATAAAACCCAGGGGCAAGGGGTGAGCGGGCAACCGAACACGTGACAGTCTGGTAGCGGGCTGTCTGAATAAGTTTTGCCCGCGAGGGCAAGTTTCCATAAGCAATTTCGAGAGACGGATGAACATCACCACCTTAGCCAAACGCACGTGCCTGCTTATCTCGCTGATCATCACCCCGGCCGCCTGGGCGGTTGAAATGGTGCCGGCTTCACCGCAACTGGCTGCCAAGTCCTGGGTCCTCATGGATGCCGCCAGTGGCAACGTGCTGGTCGAGAGCAACGGTGACCAGCGCCTGCCACCGGCCAGCCTGACCAAGCTGATGACCGCCTACATCGCGACCCTGGAAATCCGTCGCGGCCAGATCGGCGAAAACGACCCGGTGACCGTCAGCGAAAACGCCTGGCGTACCGGTGGTTCGCGCATGTTCATCAAGGTGGGCTCGCAAGTCACCGTGAGCGACCTGCTGCACGGCATCATCATCCAGTCCGGTAACGACGCCAGCGTCGCCCTGGCCGAGCACATCGCCGGCAGCGAAGACGCATTCGCCGACATGATGAACAAAACCGTGGCCGACCTGGGCATGACCAACAGCCACTTCATGAACCCGACCGGCCTGCCAAACCCTGAGCACTATTCGTCGGCTCACGACATGGCGATCCTGGCGCGCGCGATCATTCGCGTCGACCCGGTGCACTACGCGATCTACTCCCAGAAGGAATTCTTCTGGAACAACATCAAGCAGCCTAACCGCAACCTGTTGCTGTGGCGCGACAAGACCGTCGACGGCCTGAAAACCGGCCACACCGACGAAGCCGGCTACTGCATGGTGTCGTCCGCGGTCCGTGATGGCCAGCGCCTGATCGCCGTGGTCTTCGGCACCAACAGCGAGCAGGCCCGTGCGGCCGAGACGCAAAAACTGCTGACCTACGGTTTCCGCTTCTTCGAAACCCAGACCTTCTACCAGAAGGGTGCTGAACTGGCGACCGCGCCGGTCTGGAAGGGCGCGACTTCGCAAGTCAAGGCCGGCCTGGCTGAAGACCTGACCCTGACCATGCCTAAAGGCCAGCTGAAAAAGCTCGCTGCCAGCATGACCATGAACCCGCAATTGGTTGCGCCAATCGCCAAGGGCGACGTGATCGGTAAAGTCGAAGTGAAACTGGACGACAAGGTGGTGCACAGCGCCGACCTGATCGCGCTGGACGCCGTCGACGAAGGTGGTATCTTCCGCCGCGTGTGGGATAGCATCCGTCTATTCTTCTACGGCTTGTTCAACTGATTGTGTGCACCTGCAAAGCCCCGCGTTGATCCGACGCGGGGCTTTGCCGTCGCCACGGCTTACCGCTTACGAGGCCGTTCTGCCATGACCGATAAAGAAGTAAAGGCGCCAAAGATCGAATTCCCGGTGACGGATTATCCCGTCAAGGTGATCAGCGATACCGGTGTAGGCAACAAAGACAAGATTCTGGATATCGTGCGTAAACACGCGACGATCAATGACGACCGGGTGGACGAGCGTTCGAGCACCAACGGTAAGTACACCACGATCCAGTTGCACATCGTTGCGACCGGTCAAGACCAGCTCTACGACATCAATAGCGAACTGCGGGCCACCGGCTTCGTGCACATGGTGCTGTGATGTCACAGGTCCTGGGCTTTCGCGAGCTCGGCCGGATGGACTACGAGCCCGTCTGGCACGCCATGCAGCGCTTCACCAACGAACGCGGCAGCTCGGCCCCGGATGAAATCTGGCTGGTGGAGCACGCGCCGGTATTCACCCAGGGCCAGGCCGGCAAGGCCGAGCATGTGCTGCTGCCGGGGGATATTCCGGTGGTGCAGGTCGACCGAGGTGGCCAAGTGACTTACCATGGCCCCGGTCAACTGGTGGCGTATCTGCTGCTGGACGTGCGCAAGCTGGGTTTTGGCGTGCGCGACCTGGTGAGCCGTATGGAGGCTTGCCTGATCGAGCTGTTGGCCAGTTACGGCGTGAGCGCTGCGGCCAAGCCCGATGCACCCGGTGTGTATGTGGACGGCGCGAAAATCGCGTCCCTCGGTTTGCGCATTCGCCACGGCTGTTCCTTTCATGGCCTGGCCCTGAACGTGGACATGGACCTGGCTCCGTTCCAGCGGATCAACCCGTGCGGCTATGCCGGGCTGGCGATGACCCAACTGAGCGACCACGCCACACCGATTAAATTTGCCGAGGTAAGTGCCCGGCTGCGTGCGCAGCTCGTCAAACACCTCGACTATGCTGAGCAGACGACCCTCACGGGCGGAATCGACTGATTATGACTACTGATGCAGTGCAAACCATGATCCCGACGCTGGACATCACCGAGCGTCCGGCCCCGGCCCCGCGTGCCAAGGTGGAAGCCGGCGTCAAGCTGCGCGGCGCCGAGAAGGTTGCACGCATCCCGGTGAAGATCATCCCGACCACCGAACTGCCGAAGAAGCCAGACTGGATTCGCGTGCGCATCCCGGTTTCGCCGGAAGTCGACCGTATCAAGGCCCTGCTGCGCAAACACAAGCTGCACAGCGTGTGCGAAGAAGCCTCCTGCCCGAACCTGGGCGAATGCTTCTCCGGCGGTACCGCCACCTTCATGATCATGGGTGACATCTGCACCCGTCGTTGCCCGTTCTGCGACGTTGGCCATGGCCGGCCGAAGCCACTGGACGTCAACGAGCCGGAAAGCCTGGCCATCGCCATCGCCGACCTGAAACTCAAATACGTTGTGATCACCTCGGTAGACCGTGACGACCTGCGCGACGGCGGTGCCCAGCACTTTGCCGACTGCATCCGCGAAATTCGCAAACTATCGCCGAACGTGATGCTTGAGACCCTGGTGCCGGACTACCGTGGCCGTATGGACGTCGCGCTGGAAATCACCGCTGCCGAGCCGCCGGATGTGTTCAACCACAACCTGGAAACCGTGCCGCGCCTGTACAAGGCCGCGCGTCCAGGTTCGGACTACCAGTGGTCGCTGACCCTGCTGCAGAAATTCAAGCAGATGATGCCGCATATCCCGACCAAATCCGGCTTGATGCTGGGCCTGGGCGAGACCGATGAAGAAGTGATCGAAGTCATGAAGCGCATGCGCGAACACGACATCGACATGCTGACCCTGGGCCAGTACCTGCAACCATCGCGCAGCCACTTGCCGGTGCAACGCTTCGTACACCCGGACACCTTCGCCTGGTTCGCCGAGGAAGGTTACAAAATGGGCTTCAAGAACGTCGCCTCGGGCCCGCTGGTGCGCTCTTCGTACCACGCCGACGAGCAGGCCAAGCTGGTCAAGGCTAGCCTGGTTTCCTGATCGAGGTTCAGACCCAGTGTGGGAGGGGGCTTGCCCCCGATTGCGGCGTACCAGTCAGCTCATCTGCTGCTGACCCACCGCTATCGGGGGCAAGCCCTCTCCCACATTGGTTTCAGCGTTAGATAGGGGGATTCTCAGATGACCGCCGCCGTTCCAGCCCTTCGCTCCGAAGGCACCATCGCCCTGATCGCCCCCGCCGGCCCCGCCGTGCTGGACGTTGAAAAGGCTGGCCAATGGATGCGCACACGCGGCTACGATCTGCGAATTTCCCCCGGTGTCTATGAACGCGACGGCTACCTCGCCGGCAGCGATGCAGTGCGCCTGCGTGACCTGCATGCCGCCTTCGCCGACCCCGAAGTCGATGCCATCTTCTGCCTGCGCGGCGGTTACGGCACGCCACGGCTGCTCGACGCGCTGGACTTCGACCTGTTGCGGGCCAATCCCAAGCCGTTCGTGGGTTACAGCGACATCACCGCGTTGCATCTGGCGATCAACCGCTACGCCGGCTTTGTGACCTTCCACGGCCCAATGCTCAATGCCGACCTGCTCGGCGGTAAACAACAACCTACCGAGTCATCATTGTTCAGCCTTCTGCGCGGCCAACTGGGCGCCGGCAGTGTGCTGGCGCACCCGGTGGCCTACCCGCTGACCACGATTGAACCTGGCATTGCCTGTGGGCGCTTGCTGGGGGGGAACCTGTCGATGATTGCGGCGGTGATGGGTACGCCTTACGAAATCGACGCTGAAGGCATCATCCTGTTTATCGAAGACGTCAACGAGCCGATTTACCGCATTGATCGTTTGCTGACGCACCTGCGTCTTGCGGGCAAGTTGGCCCAGGTCGCGGGTGTGCTGGTAGGGGATGTGGCGGGTGTGGATAACGCTGCGCTGGAGCGCCTGCTGAAGCAGACGTTCGAGCCGTTGCGCATACCGGTGCTGGCCGGCTGGCGCAGCGGGCATTGCGATCCGAACCTGACGCTGCCGATGGGCGCGTTGGTACGCCTGGATGCGGGGGAGCAGCGGGTGGTGTTGGAGCAGGATGTGGTTGTCAGGTCCTGAATCTGCGGGTGTTTGCTAAACCGCAATCGGGGGCTTGCCCCCGATTGCGGTAGTCGCCATACGCGGATCTAGCGGTTCTGCAGCGACTCCAGCAACTTCACCGTCGGATACCCATCCGCCGGCCAGCCCAATGCCTGCTGCGCCGCCCGAATTGCCTTGCGCGTGTTGGCGCCGATAATCCCATCCGGGTTGCCCGCGTCATAGCCTTGGGCGCTCAGCGCTGTCTGCAGATCTATGCGCTGCGAGCGACTGAGCGGCAGCTCATCCTTCGGCCAATCGCCACGAATCACACCGCCGCCGCCAAAGCGCTCCGACAACAGGCCTACCGCCAGTGCATAGGACGACGAGTTGTTGTACTTGAGGATCGCGCGGAAGTTATCCAGCACCAGGAACGCCGGGCCACGGTAGCCGGCTGGCAGCAGCAGGGCGGCGGACAGTTGGTCGACGTTTGGCGGCATGCTCGCACCCGCTGGCAATTGAATGCCCAGTTTCAGCCACTCGGCAATGCTCTTGCGCACGCCGCCATCGGCGAGGGCGTAGTCGAAGTTCGCCGGCAATTGCTTGACTTCAAAGCCCCACGGCTGGCCTTTCTGCCAGCCGGAGCTTTGCAGGTAGTGCGCGGTGGACGCGAGGGCGTCGGCCGGGCTGTTCCAGATATCGCGGCGGCCGTCGCCATCGAAGTCCACCGCATGGGTGTTGTAGGTGGTCGGAATGAACTGGGTCTGGCCCATGGCACCAGCCCAGGAGCCCTTCATCTGGTCGGCGGCGATGTCGCCGTGCTGGATGATCTGCAACGCCGCCAGCAATTGCGCCTGGGCAAAGGCCGGGCGACGGCCTTCGTAGGCCAGGGTCGCCAGGGAACGGATCACCGAGTTATTGCCCTGGAACTGGCCGAAATTACTCTCCATGCCCCACACCGAGACCAGCGCCTGGCGGTCGACGCCATAACGCTGCTCGATGCTTTGCAGGGTGTCGGCGTACTTGACCAGCAACGCCTGGCCATTGCGTACGCGCACGGGCGACAGGGCGCCGTCGAGGTATTCCCATACGGGGCGGGAAAACTCCGGCTGGCTGCGGTCTGCGCGGATCACCGCCATATCGGGGGTGACATCGGCAAAAGCAGTGTCGAAAACAGCGGCGGTGATACCGGCCTGCAGGGCTTGCGCGCGAAAGCCAGCCTGCCATTCAGCAAAGGTCTGGGTCGGTTGGATATCGAGATTGTCCACGGCCAGAGGGGCCACCACGGCAGGTGCTACCACTGGCGCGGTTTGCAGCTTTGGCAGGGGTTGGGCGTCGGCGGCGGTAGGTTTTTCCGCGCAGGCGACAAGCAGAATGAGGCTGGAGGCAGCGATCAATTGGCGAAGGTGCCAACGACGGGAAAGACAAGAGGGCATGCACAGGTCCAGGAATTACAAATCAGGCACAGACCTTATCATGCCAGAGGGGCGCTTGCCTTCAGGCAGCCAGAAAGTAAGAAGCCTCCCAGCTATTAGACTGGAAGGCTTCGCGGCGGTAGCTGCCTTTGCCCTTGCCGGCGCGTTCCTGACGGCTGCGGAACAGTGGCTGGGCGATGATGGATTTGGCCTTGTTGGGGCCATGCTTGGATGGCTTTTTGCTCATGGTCGATGCTCTCCTCAGATGTGATGCAGCGGTGCAAATCATCTGCCGAAGTTGGGCCGCTGTAAAGCCCGGCGGCAGGTAGGAGATTTCATTGCTTACGCGGTAGGACATGTGGGAGCAAGCCCCCTCCCGCATTGGTTCGGTGGTGTTTGCAAACTAGGATTATTCCGCTGGCAATGTCAGGCGCTGACCGGCCATCAACAGCGATAAACGGCTCAAGCTCATCCACGGTGAACCCGCTGCCTGGCCCTTGATCTGTGCATCAATGCGCTGCGCCTCCAGCAACAGTTGCGCCCAGCGTTGCGCCGAGTGTCGTTGCAGGGCTTTGCTCATCAGGGGTTTGCGCTTGTCCCACACCGGTGGCCGAGCCTGGCTGAAGCATTTGTCCAGCGGCGTGCCCTGGCTGTATTGCAGGGCAATGTTGGCCAATACCCGTAGCTCCCGGGCCAGGGCCCAGAGAATCACCGGCGGCTCCACGCCTTCGCCACGCAGGCCTTCGAGCATGCGCAGGGCATGGGCGGGCTCGCCGTTGAGAATCGCATCTACCAGCCCGAACACGTCAAAACGTGCGCTGTCTGCTACTGCGCCTTGGACGGTCTCGACGGTAATCTGCCCGTCTTCGGCCATCAGCTTGAGCTTTTCGATCTCCTGGGCGGCGGCAAGCAAGTTGCCTTCAACCCGCGCGGCGATCAGCTCCACTGCATCCTGTGTCGCGGACAGCCCCGCCTGGGACAGGCGCTGGCGAATCCATTGCGGCAACTGATTGCTGTCCACCGGCCAGATCTGGATGAACTGGGTCTGTGCCCCTTCCACCAGGGCCTTGCCCCACTTGGTCTTCTGCGCGCTGCCGTCGAGCTTGGGCAGGCTGATCAGCAGCACCGTGTCGTCGGCGGGCCGTGAGCAGTATTCCATCAGGGCAGCCGCGCCCTTGTCGCCGGGCTTGCCCGATGGCAGGCGCAGCTCCAGCAGGCGTTTTTCGGCAAACAGCGACATGCTCGCGCCGGCTTGCAGCAGCGTGCCCCAGTCGAAACTGGCGTCGGCGCTGAAGACCTGGCGTTCATCGAAGCCTTGCTGGCGTGCGGCGGTGCGGATGGCGTCGGCAGCTTCCTGGCACAGCAGCGGGTCATCACCGCTGACGATGTAGACAGGCGCGAGGCCACCTTGCAGGTGTTTGGCGAGTTGAGCGGGAGCGAGTTTCATAGGCAGGGTGAACGGGGCGCCTGGGGCGCCCCGTCTGGCTTACTCGACAGGTACTTCAACAGGCGATTGTTTCGGCGTGTTGTCTTCGTACTCTTTCGCCGCTTTCAGCGCGTCTGCATCAGCCTTGGCCTTGTCGTCAGCGCGTTGCTGCAAGGTTTCGAGTTGTTGTGGAGTCAGCATCGACAGGCGCAGCATCATGCGTTGCACCAGTTCGCGACGCATTTCCTGGCGTACCTGGGTGATTTCGGAGTCCGAACCCACCAGGTTGTTACCATCGTGGCTGACAATCTTCTGCAACTGGATGTTGTCATTCATCAATGGCAGGTGATCGCGACCCTGGATTTCAAAGCTGAGCACCGTGCTCAGTTCGACATCGGACGCGCGCCCGGCACTGGCGTAGCTCAGGCTGCGCTGGGTTTCTTTCTCGTTAGCCAGGAACAGCTTGTAGGGCGCGCCGGTGTAGACGTGCACGCCGCTGTTTTCCAGGACCTGGCGCAGCTGGGTGACTGTTTCGCTGTAGGCGTCGCGAGCGCTGAGGTCCAGTTCCTTGATCGTCAGGTCATTGGTGCCGGTGCCGCGCAGCTGGAAGCCGCAAGCGCTCAACAGTACGGCAAGGCCCATAACCAGCAGATTGCGTTTGATCATTTTGTTGCTCCCCTTGAAACCATGTGGGCCTTATCGAGGCCCTGAAGGCTTTGTTCGGCGCAGGGCTCAAGCCCTGCGCCCGATCCGATTAGCTAGCGACGATATTGACCAGTTTGCCAGGCACCACGATCACTTTGCGGATCGTCAGGCCTTCGGTAAAGCGCAGCACGTTCTCGTTGACGCGTGCAGCCGCTTCGACTTCTTCACGGCTGGCACTGGCCGGCATATCGATCTGGCCGCGCAGTTTACCGTTGACCTGAATCACCAGTTGCAGCGTGTCCTGTACCAGGGCGCCGTCATCCTGCACCGGCCAGCGCGCATCAATTACCGCGTCGCTGTGGCCCAGGCTGCTCCACAGTTCATGGCTGATGTGCGGCGTGATCGGGGCCAGCAGCAGGGTGACCGTTTCCAGGCCTTCCTGCACCAGCGCGCGATCCTGTTCGGTTGCTTGCGGGGCTTTTTCCAGCACGTTCATCAGCGTCATCACCTGGGCGATGGCGGTGTTGAACTTGTGGTTCTGGCCCACGTCCTGGCTGGCTTGCTTGATGGCCAGGTGGGTGCTGCGGCGAATGACTTTTTGCTCGTCGCTCAGGGACGCCACGTCCAGCTTGGCCGGCAGGCCCTGGCTGACATGCGCATGCGCCAGGCGCCAGACGCGCTTGAGGAAACGGTGCGAACCTTCGACGCCGGAGTCGGACCATTCGGCGCTCATGTCAGGCGGCGAGGCGAACATCATGAACAGGCGGCAGGTATCGGCGCCGAACTGATCGATCATCGACTGAGGGTCAACGCCGTTGTTCTTCGACTTGGCCATCTTCTCGGTGCCGCCGATTTCCACCGGCAGGCCGTCGGCGATCAGTTTGGCGCTGATGACCTTGGCTTTGCTGTCGCGCTCAAGCTCGACGTCCGCCGGGTTGAACCAGGTGTAGGCGCCATTGGCTTCGCGACGATAGTAGGTCTCGGCGATCACCATGCCCTGGGTCAGCAGGTTCTTGAACGGCTCGTTGGAGCTCACCAGGCCTTCGTCGCGCATCAGCTTGTGGAAGAAGCGCGCATACAGCAGGTGAAGAATGGCGTGTTCGATACCGCCGATGTACTGATCCACCGGCAACCAGTGGTCGGCTGCGGATTTTTCCACCAGGCCGCCTTCATAGTGCGGCGAGGCGTAGCGAGCGTAGTACCACGAGGACTCGACGAAGGTGTCCATGGTGTCGGTTTCACGCTTGGCCGGCGCGCCGCATTTCGGGCAGTTGCACTCGTAGAACTCGGGCATGCGCGCCAATGGCGACCCGGCGCCGTCCGGCACCACATCTTCCGGCAGGACGACCGGCAGTTGATCTTCCGGCACCGGTACGTCACCGCAGGTTTCGCAGTGGATGATCGGGATCGGGCAGCCCCAGTAGCGCTGGCGGCTGATGCCCCAGTCGCGCAGGCGGAACTGGGTGCGCGAGGCACCGAGGTTTTTCTTGATCAGTGCGACTTCGATGGCGTCGAAGGCACCGGCGAAGTCCAGGCCGTCGAACTCACCGGAATTGATCAGCGTGCCGTGCTCGCCGTAGGCGTCTTGCCATGGGGCTGGGTTGGTGTCGCCGGAACTGGTGCGCACCACCGACTTGATCGGCAGGTTGTACTTGGTGGCGAATTCAAAATCACGCTCGTCGTGGGCCGGCACAGCCATTACCGCGCCATCGCCGTAGTGCATCAACACGTAGTTGGCGACCCATACCGGCAACTTCTCGCCGGTCAGCGGGTGCTCGACGAACAGGCCGGTCGGCAGGCCTTTTTTCTCCTGGGTGGCGACGTCGGCTTCAGCCACGCTGCCGCCTTTGCATTCGGCGATGAACGCCTGCAGCTCAGGGTTGTTCTGTGCGGCCTGGGTGGCCAGCGGGTGCTCGGCGGCCACTGCGACGTAGGTCGCGCCCATCAGGGTGTCGGGACGGGTGGTGAAGACTTTGAGTGCGCCCGCTTCGCCGATCGAGTCGACGTTGTACGGGAACTGCACTTCCATGCCCTTGGACTTGCCGATCCAGTTGCGCTGCATGGTCTTGACCTGTTCAGGCCAGCCCGGCAAATCGTCGAGGCTCGACAACAGTTCATCCGCGTAGGCGGTGATCTTGAAGTAGTACATCGGGATTTCGCGCTTTTCGATCAGCGCGCCGGAACGCCAGCCGCGACCGTCGATCACCTGTTCGTTGGCCAGGACGGTCTGGTCGACCGGGTCCCAGTTCACGGTGCCGCTTTTTTTGTAGATCACGCCTTTTTCGAACAGGCGGGTGAACAGCCATTGTTCCCAGCGGTAGTAATCCGGCTTGCAGGTGGTGACTTCGCGGGACCAGTCCACCGCCAGGCCCAGGCTGCGCAGCTGGGTCTTCATGTAGGCGATGTTTTCGTAGGTCCACTTGGCAGGGGCCACGTTGTTTTTCATCGCAGCGTTTTCCGCCGGCATGCCGAAGGCGTCCCAACCCATGGGTTGCAGGACGTTCTTGCCTTGCATGCGCTGGTAGCGGGAGATCACGTCGCCGATGGTGTAGTTACGCACATGCCCCATGTGTAGCTTGCCGCTGGGGTAAGGGAACATCGATAGGCAATAGAAAGTCTCCTTGCCTGGCTGTTCACTGACTTCAAAGGACTTTTGCTCGTCCCAGAAGGTTTGGGCGGCATTTTCTATTTCACGGGGCTGATATTGTTCGTGCATGGCTACTTTTGAACTGGATAGGGGTGGCCTAATCCTCTTCGGTGCAACGTTCAGGTTGTTCGACACCAAAAAGCGGCGCGTCCGTGCCCAAACCCTGCGGGAAGTGGAGTTACAGGAAGCGCCGTAGCATACATGACCCCACTCTATCGAGGGAAACCCTGATTGCGCGGCGAGGGCCGTCTGTCGCGGCGCCGGGCAGGCGCAGCCATGGGGACTACGCTGTTTATTGGGGAGCAAGTCTTTCTTCAATGAGGTGAGGGGATGGTCGAATCGCAGCGAATCGCAACGAAACCGGAAATCTACGAAGGACTGATCGACCGATTGGGTCGTGCATTGGATGCAGCGAGGACCGCGGGCCGATTGCGTGATGAACGGCCCGTCGAGTTGGAACTGCGCGGTTTGAGCCGTGCGGAGCTGGAACTGATCAAAGCTTACCTGGAACGTAACAAGCGCAGTGCGCCTCCTTGGGTGGCAACCCCGCCAGCCAAAGAGCCTACGCACTCAGCCAAGGTGGTGTGGCTCAAGGACTTGTCGGCCGGTCGTGGCCCGGAAAGGCTCCGGTCTGCCCGCTTCAAGTAGTTCACTCCCCTGAAGCACACCGTCGTGCCATGTCACTGTAAAGATTGTCGCTAAACCCCGTTACACCTTAGGCTTCGGGCATCTTTGGAGATGCCCGATGCCTATTCGTTATTTCATCAAACAACTGCTCCTGCCGCCCGGCATTCTCTTGCTGTTGCTGGCCCTTGCCTGGTGGTTTCGTCGCAGTCGCCCGCGTTTGGCCGGCTGCTGCTTTGCCCTGGGGTTGGGCGGCATGTGGTTGATCAGCCTGCCGGTGACGGTGGAGTGGGGCGCGCGGGCCCTGGAGACCGAGGCGCCGCTGGCCCGCGAAGACTGGTCGACCCTGGCCCAGCGCGCCGACGCCATTGTGGTATTGGGCTCGGGACGCGAGCGCGGCGACCCGGCATGGGGTTCTGATCAGCCGACCGGCATCGGTCTGGAGCGCCAGCGGTATGCCGCGCGACTGGCCAAGGCCTCCGGGCTGCCGGTGTTGACCACCGGTGGCCTGCATTACGGCACGCCGCCCAGCGAGGCGCAGTTGATGGCAGTTTCCATGCAGGATGACTTCGGCGTCGCCGTGCGCTGGAAGGAAGAGCGCAGCCGTACAACCTGGGAAAACGCGCAGATGAGTGCCGAGATTCTGCTGCCTGAAGGTATCAAGCGCGTAGTGGTCGTGACCCAGGCCTGGCACATGCCGCGCTCGGTGTGGAGCTTTGAAAAGGCCGGGTTCACTGTGGTGCCGGCGCCGGTGGGGTTCCTGGGGGTGGATAACGCCCGGCCGCTGGGCGGCTGGATGCCGGAGTTCAAGTCGGTGTGGCAGAGCGGGCAGTTGATCAACGAGGCGGTGGGGCAGGTGGGGTATCGGTTGTTCTATCGATAACACCGCAAATCAAAATGTGGGAGGGAGAAAGCCCCCCACACATTGGTTCTGCATTGTCTGTTAAACGGTTTTGGACATCCGACCTGCCAGCAGTGCCCAGCCAAACAGCGCCAGGCATACGATGATCAGCGGCCACGAGCGCCATTGCAGGTACGGCGTCAGGTTGTGCATCGGCACCACTTCGCCGTAGAGGATGCCGCGTTCAAACTGAGGGATCTGCACGGTGATCTGCCCAAACGGGTTGATCAACCCGGTCACGCCATTGTTGGTGGCGCGGATCATCCAGCGGCCAGCCTCCAGCGCACGCATCTGCGCCATTTGCAGGTGTTGCAAGGGGCCGATGGAGCGGCCGAACCAGGTGTCATTGCTGATGGTCAGCAGCAGGTCGCTCTGGGCGGAAAGGCCGGCGGCGAACTCCGGGTACACCACTTCATAGCAGATGAACGGCGCAATCTGATAGCCCTTGGCCTGCAGCATCGGCTGGTCGGCAGGGCCGCGGGCGAAGTCCGACATCGGCAGGTCGAAGAAGGCAATCAGGCCGCGTAGCATGTCCTGAAGCGGCACGTATTCGCCGAAGGGCACCAGCTTTTGCTTCAGGTACGTACCCTCGCCTTCACCCACCACGGTGATGCCGTTGAAGTAGCGCTTCTGGTGGTGCACTTCCTGGCGAATCGGTACCCCGGTGATCAGCGCGGTGTGCCGGTCCGCAGCAAACTTGCCCATCATTCCCAGGTAGCCCTCGACAGACTCCTTGAGTACCGGCACGGCCGTTTCCGGCCACACCAGCAGGTCGACCGGCTTGGAGCTGAAGCTCATGTCGCGGTACAGCGCGAGCTGTGCATTGAGCTGCTCGGGGTCCCACTTCATGCTTTGTTCGACGTTGCCTTGGATCGCGGCGACGGTCAGCGGCGCGCCGGAGGGGCTGGTCCAGGCATGATGCTTGAGCGCCAGGCCGACGGCCCAGGGCGCTACCAGCAACACCAGGCCAGCGCCGATAAACGCGTTGCGCTTGCCAGCCAGCAGGCGCGGCAGGTTGCACAACAGGGCCGCCGTCAGCGCCAGGGCAAAGGAAATCAGCCACATGCCGCCCACTGGCGCCAGGCCGGTGAGGGGGCCGTCGAGCTGGCTGTAGCCGGAATACAACCATGGGAATCCGGTGAGGAACCAGCCGCGAAAGGCTTCCTGGCCAACCCACAATGCGGCAAACGTGAGCGCATCTGCCAACGGTGCTTCATTGCGACGCAACCAGCGTGCCCACAGCCAGGCGGGCAGGGCGAAGAACCAGGCAATGGCGGCGGTGAACAACAGCATCAGGAACCCCGCCAGCAGCACCGAAGCGCCGCCGAAGTGGTGGATGCTGTAGTAGATCCAGCTGGTACCCGCGCCAAACAGGCCGAAACCGAAGCACCAGCCACGGCCGAGGGCCTGGCGTGGGGTCAGTTCCCGCAGCCCGATATAGAACAATCCGACCGCGACCAGTGCAAATGGCCACAGGTCGAACGGCGCCAGCGCCAGGGTAGTGATGGCGCCGGCCACCACGGCCAGCAGGTTACCGGGCCAGCCGGGGCGGGTCAGACGGCGCATATCAATCCTTAGCGGGCAATAGGTGTCAGGCGAATCAAGTGGATGCGGCGGCTGTCGGCATTCAGGATGCGGAAGCGATAGGCGCCGATCTCGGTGGTTTCGTTACGCTTGGGCAGATGCCCGAACGCACTCATCACCAGGCCACCGACGGTGTCGAACTCATCGTCGGAGAATTCGCTGTCGAAGAACTCGTTGAAGTTCTCGATCGGCGTCAGTGCCTTGACCAGGAAATCACCGCTGGGCAGCGGCTTGATGTAGCTGTCCTCTTCGACATCGTGTTCGTCTTCGATGTCGCCGACGATCTGTTCCAGCACGTCTTCGATGGTCACCAGGCCCGCCACGCCGCCGTATTCGTCGATCACAATGGCCATGTGATTGTGGTTGGCACGAAACTCGCGCAGCAGCACATTCAGGCGCTTGGATTCAGGCACGAAGGTGGCCGGACGCAGCAGGTCCTTGATGTTGAAGCTGTCACCGTTCTCCTTGAGGATCAGCGGCAGCAGGTCCTTGGCCAGCAGGACACCCATGACGTCGTCATGGCTTTCACCGATCACCGGGTAGCGCGAGTGCGCCGAGTCGATCACGGCCGGGAGGAATTCCCGTGGGGTCTGGGTCGCCTTGATGCTGATCATCTGCGAGCGCGGGACCATGATGTCCCGAACTTGCAGGTCAGCCACCTGGATGGCGCCTTCGACGATGGCCAGCGCTTCGCTGTCCAGCAACTTGTTCTGATGGGCCTCGCGCAGCAGCTCCAGCAGCTCCTGGCGGTTTTTCGGCTCGTGGGCAAAAGCCTGGGTCAGTTTACCCAGCCATGACTTTTGCCCGTTGCTCGATCGGTCTTCGCTCATAGCGATTACTCTAAATCCTTTGATGTGACAGTTGAGTGTTGATCAGTTTTCGTCGTCTGCATATGGATCAGGGTGACCCAATTCTGCAAGCAACGTTCGTTCCAGTGCTTCCATTTCCTCGGCTTCTTCATCGTCTATATGGTCGTAACCCAAGAGATGCAAGCAGCCGTGGATGACTAGATGGGCCCAGTGAGCCTCAAGTTCCTTGCCTTGTTCCTTCGCTTCACGCTCGACCACCTCGACGCAGATCACCAGGTCGCCCAGCAAGGGGATGTCCAGCAACTCATCGGGTACGTCAGCGGGAAACGACAGCACGTTGGTCGCGTAATCCTTCTGGCGCCAGGTGTGATTCAGTTCGCGGCCCTCGGGCTCGTCCACCAGGCGGATGGTCAGTTCCGAGTCGGCGGTGCGCTGGCGCAGGGCCAGGGCGCACCATTGACGGAACTGTTCTTCGCTGGGAGCGGGCGCTTCGGTGGCCAGCTGCAGGTCAAGCTCAAGCATCGCGGCGAACGTCCTTGGCCGGTGCGTCATCGCGGTGGTCGAAGCGCTCGTAGGCTTCGACAATGCGCTGCACCAGCGGGTGGCGGACCACGTCCTTGGGCATGAAGTGCGTGAAGCTGATACCCGGCACGTCCTTGAGCACCTCGATCACCTGGGCCAGGCCGGACTTGGTGCCTTTGGGCAGGTCGACCTGGGTGACGTCACCGGTGATCACGGCGGTGGAGCCGAAACCGATACGGGTGAGGAACATCTTCATCTGCTCGACGGTGGTGTTCTGGCTTTCGTCGAGGATGATGAAGCTGTTGTTCAAGGTGCGGCCGCGCATGTAGGCCAGCGGGGCGATCTCGATCACCTGGCGCTCAATCAGCTTGGCCACGTATTCAAAGCCGAGCATCTCGTACAGCGCGTCGTAGAGCGGGCGCAGGTACGGGTCGATCTTCTGGGCCAGGTCGCCGGGCAGGAAGCCGAGTTTTTCACCGGCCTCGACCGCTGGGCGCACCAGCAGGATACGGCGTACTTGCTCGCGCTCCAGGGCGTCGACCGCGCAGGCCACCGCAAGGTAGGTCTTGCCCGTACCGGCGGGGCCGATGCCGAAGTTGATGTCGTTGCCGAGGATTTCCTTGACGTAGCGCTGCTGATTCAAGCCACGAGGGCGAATCATGCCTTTTTTGGTGCGCAGGGCCACGCTGGCTTCGGCCACCGGGTTGTTGGCCAGGTCTTCCACGGCAGATTCCTGCAGGTACAGGTGCACCGTTTCCGGCGACAGCTCACTACCCTTGGTTTCACGGTAAAGGCGGCGCAGCAGGTTTTCTGCAGACGTGGTGTGTTGGGGTTCACCAATGAGCTCGAACTGATTGCCGCGATTGCGGATCTCGATGCTCAGGCGTTGTTCGATCAGGCGCAGGTGCTCGTCGAACTGTCCGCACAGGTTGGCGAAACGGCGAGCCTCAAAGGGCTCGAGGAGAAAACGATGGGGTTCTGCTATGGGTGCGTTCAAGGTTGCTTTTAGCCGCCCTTTGGCTGTTTAGGTGAAAGAGAGGATAACGCCAGCACGCCGGGTGCGAAAGCACTTAAACGGAGCATATTGGCTGACGGCGATTCTGTAGGAGCGAGCTTGCTCGCGAAAAACCTGAGGGCACCGCGTATATTCAGGCTGCACGCGTTATCGTTGACGTTTTTCGCGAGCAAG